>JAJQEC010000127.1:30455-72696 GCA_021201815.1 Candidatus Azobacteroides sp.
TATATATAGTTTTTCTGATGTATTTTTTAAGTAATTTTTGTCTCTTGATGATAAAGATAATTAAAAGTATTCCTATAGAGAATAGAAGGATTCATTCTACTTTTTTTCTACTTTGCCCTTAAATATAAATTTATTTATATAACCTATAAACTTAATTTAGATTTGTATTTTATGAAAATATATTCTAATTTAAATAATTGATTATAAAAATTATATATTATAATGATGTATTATTGATGTATAATTTATTGTTTATGATGTGTTTTTTTGAAAGCAAAAAAAAATAATTTAGTGCCTGAATCTATATATTTGTCCTTATCATTTTGAATGGAAAGAGCGATTGAAAAACAACATATCATTTTTTAATTTAAATACCAATGAAAGACCTCTACTTTTCTTTTACCCAAGTAGGCAATAGGAAACTCTCCTTATTCTATAAAGAAAACCAGATTTCTTTCTTTTATTGTACGAACGTATAAACTTCTTGTTAACATATAAACACAATTAATATATTAATCTATGAGAAAAAATGTTATACTACTTTTCTTTTTATCTATGAGTTGTCTGGGCTTGTTTGCGCAAAATCAGATAACGGTTTCCGGAACCGTTTTAGATAAAACTTATGGAGATGAACTGATCGGAGTTGCTGTTCAGGTAAAAGGCACGGGTAATGGTGCACTCACTGATATAAATGGTAACTACACCATCTCCTTTGCTGCTTCTTCAACTTCTACCTTAGTTTTTTCCTATGTAGGATATAAAACTAAAGAAGTCAAAGTTTCCTCATCAGGAACAGTAGACGTAGAATTAGAGCCTGATGTATTAATGATTGAAGAAGTAGTGGCTATCGGATACGGTACCATGAAAAAAAGTGACCTGACAGGTTCTGTCGGTTCAGTATCAGGTGAAAAATTAAAAGCTCTTCCGGTGTCAGGAGTAGATCAGGCATTACAGGGAAGATTAGCCGGTGTTACCGTAAATGCAAATAGCGGACAACCCGGAGCAAGAGCGAGTATTCGTATCAGAGGTATTGGGTCTGTAAATGCTGATTCCAGTCCGTTATTTGTTGTAGACGGAGTGATGGTAGATGATATTGATTTCCTTAGTCCGAATGATATTCAGTCAACAGAGGTGTTAAAAGATGCGTCTGCCACTGCGATTTATGGATCCAGAGGAGCAAATGGAGTAATTTTAGTTACCACAAAAAAAGGTAATTTTAACAATAAGGCAAATGTCAGTTATGAAACTTATTTCGGTTGGCAGAACCGGTGGAAATCCCTGGATTTAATGAACCGTGACGAGTTTGCTTATTTCAGATCTTATATTGAAAATTATTATGTACCGGATACAGAGATAGATCCTGTTCTTCAACAATATTTTAGCACTGGAGATCATACTTATTTTAACCAATGGCTGGAAAATACAATGATCGGAGGGCAAGTATATTTTCCTCGAGGTATGACAGCGTCAAATCCGAATGGACTGGATTATGCAAGTATTGATACTAACTGGCAGGATGAAGTGTTCAATTCCAATGCTTTTATGCAAAGTCATTATGTCGGAGTGGATGGCGGTTCGGATAAATCTACTTATGCCATAAGTGGTAATTATTTTCACCAGGACGGAACATTAATTAATTCCTGGTACAAAAGATTAACATTACGCTTAAATACTTCTCATAAAGTAAATGATTGGTTAAAGGTGGGAGAAAATCTTGCTTATTCCCGGTCTTCCAACCGCAATGCTGCAAATAATAATATAAATGCTTCGGTATTAAGTAGTGCTCTTAGTATGGCTCCATGGGATCCTACTTATTATCCTGAAGGTTCTATTAGTTATCCAGGACGCGATATTTACTCAAATCGCTATCCAGATGGAAGAGATTTAAGTGGACAGCCATCAGCTTCTTCGAATTTTAAGAATGTATATAATCCTTTCAGTGATTCTCATACTTCATTTCCTACTGACCAATGGGAACGTTGGGTCGGAGATATATATGCAGAAGTAACACCTGTAAAAGGATTGACTTTAAGAGGTGACGTAAGTTTGGATTTGTCAAATGGAGAAAATATGACCCGGAAGATAGCTTATATGTATTCTTCTTATGATAATAGTGAAAAGAATTTTTATTCTTCTGTTATGTCTAAATATCGTACTGTAATTTATGAAGCTACGGCAAATTATAATAATACCATTGGTAAACATAGTTTTAATGTTTTAGCTGGAACTACCAGGGAAGATTACGATGATCATACAATCAGCGGATCGGGTATTCCATTGACTAATTTATCTATTGAAGATTGGACATTAAGTAAGCTCTATCCTTATGGGGAAGAAGAATTTGGGGTTGGTGAATCGTTTGGTAAACATAGAAGAATTTCTTTCATTGGACGTTTACATTATTCTTTTGATAGTAAATATTTAGCAACTCTTTCTTTCAGACGGGATGGTTCTTCGAAATTTCCGAAGGAAGAATTATGGGGCAATTTCCCTTCTGTAGCATTAGCTTGGCGTATCAGCGATGAATCTTTTTATGAGCCTGTAGCTAAAATTTTCGACACAATGAAAATAAGAGCAGGCTGGGGACAGATTGGAAATGACAAATTAGGTAATAATCAGTTTGTTAATACTATGGGCTCTTCTGCAAATGTATTTTATGGATATCCTTTTGGAATGCCTCAGCAAATGAGGACTGGAGCTACTTTGCTTTATTATGCCTCTCCCGGTAAGTGGGAAACCTCAGAACAATGGAATGTTGGAATTGATTTCAGTACAGCTAATGGTCATTTCTATGGAAATATAGATGCATTTATTAGAAACACAAAAGATTTATTATTGACTACACCGAATCCGGGACATGTCGGATATCGTATGCCTATTATTGCAAATGCCGGCACTATGCGGAATGAAGGGGTTGAATTTTCATTAGAATACCGGAACAGAATAGGAGAGTTTAATTTTTCTGTTTCAGGAAATGCTACCATTCTTAAAAACAGACTTACAAAGTTAAATGAAGGTGAAAAAATCTTTGAGGGTAATGGTTTTCAGTTAACAGATGAAGGCCTTCCGGTTAAAACTTTCTGGGGATATCAATATGAAGGAATTTTTCAGTCTGTAGAACAAATTAAAGATTATTATTCGTATATAACAGATGAGTCTGTTATGGAAGATATTCTTAAAACCTGGGGTGTTGGAAGTGCTATTTATGCGGATATTAATAAAGATGGTAAAATTGACGAAAATGATAAAGTAAATTTAGGAAATCCTTTTCCGTGGTTAACGTATGGAATTAATGCTTCATTCGATTATAAAGGGTTTGATCTGCAATTATTTTTTCAGGGAGTTCAGGGAAATGAAATAGTAAATGCGATGAGGTTATACCGCACGGAAAATTCAGGTCTGGAATCAAATGTAAGTAGGGATATGGCTAATATGTGGACTCCGGATAATCCTAATGGAACCATCCCTAATCCATTGATTTCCCGTAATACGGATTTTTCAAACCGTTATGTTGAAAACGGATCTTATTTCCGGTTGAAGAATATTCAATTAGGATATACGATTCCTCAACAGGCTTTACAGAAATTACAGGTAATTCAAGGTATAAGGGTGTATGTTGCTGCGACTAACTTATTTACTCTTACAAAATATAATGGCTATGATCCGGAAGTGGGGGTTGATGGAGTAGATTATGGAAATTACCCTCAGGCAAGAGTATTTACAATCGGAGCGAAACTGAATTTTTAACGCTGTTAATCATAAATAAAAATAAAATGAAACAATATAAAAATATTCTCTTATTTATTTTCACAGGGTTTCTTTTAAGCTCTTGTGATGACTTATTGGATGTACATATTCCTGGTGACGCAGATCTGGAGGGATATTTCACGGATATTACAGTTGGAGAATTAGCCGTAAATGCTGCCTATGTTCCTATGACCTGGCAATACAATCGTACTTATTATCCTGAATGGTTCATTGGTGATATAGTTTCTGATGATGCATTAAAAGGCGGACAATCTGTTGTTACGGATATGAGAATGATATATGATATGGAAAATTTTCTTACACAAAGTGATAATGAGTATTTAAATGAATATTACAATGCTCAGTACGAGGGAATTTTCCGTGCTAATTTTGCATTGGAACAGATTGAGGACATCCCTGTGGAAACTGACGAAGAGATGAAATTCAAAGAAAGAATATTAGGGGAAGCCTATTTCCTGAGAGCTTTTTATTATTTGCGCTTAGTTCGGGTATTTGGAGGCGTACCTAAAGTTGATGAAGTGATTAAATCTCAATATGGATGGAGGGTACCCAGAGCAAGTGCAGAAGAAATATATGATTTTATTATTGAGGATCTGAAAACTGCTTATTCCAGAGTTCCATTGAGAAATGAATATACCGATGAAGATTTGGGACGTGTAACCAAAGGAGCAGCAGCAGCTTTATTAATGAAAACGTATCTGAATATTCATGATTATACAAATGCAAAAGCATGGGGAGATTCAGTAATCAATAGTAATCAGTACTCATTATGTCCGAATTATGCGGATAACTTTACCTTGGAAGGCGAAAATGGACCCGAATCTGTTTTTGAAATCCAGTATGAGGAAGATGGTACCAGTGATTATGGAGATAGTTATCTTGGAGGAAACGGATTTACCGCCGGTAATTTTACAGTTATTATGACTCGTGCCCGTCCTGGTGGATGGGGGTTTAACAGACCTACCAAGGAGTTGTATAATGAGTTTGAGGTATATGATGATATTCCGGATCCAAGAAGAGAAGTTACTATTTATGATGCGATTGTAGAAGGAACGGATAATCCGGAAATTTTTTACTTGGGTGATACCTATCATAACCGGAAATATGCAATGATGAATGAGGATGATAGCTATACTTGGACAGGTCATGCTACACGGGCACCTATCAATAAGAAAGAAATTCGTTATGCAGATGTATTACTGATGTATGCGGAAGCATGTTGCGAAACCGGAAACCTGGATAGGGCAAAATGGGCATTAGAAGAAGTCCGTAATAGAGCCAGAGGGGGTAATTCTTCTATTTTGCCATCTTTCCCTTACGGAAACTACAGGGATACGAAAGATGACCTGGTAAGTGCTATCCGTCACGAAAGAAGAGTGGAATTAGCCATGGAAGGAAATCGCTGGTTTGATCTTGTGCGCTGGGGAGTGGCTGCAGAAGTAATGAATGCGTATCGGGACAATACCAGTGAAGAGGTAAGACAATACATGAGACCTTTTGAAAAAGGAAAACACGAATTATTTCCTATTCCTTTGAAAGAAATAGAAAGAAATCCGATGCCTCAAAACCCGGGGTATTGATAAAAATATATACTGATACTGATAGAATATATCAGTATCAGTATTAAATACAAATAATCATTTATGTTTAATTTTTAATTAATTACAATTATGAAAAAGTTTTTTACCGCAGTTAGCGTTTTTTCTCTACTTTGTAGTAGTGCAGTTTTCGCTCAGAACACAGCTGAGTTTTCGGATTATGACAGAGAGTATTATCTTTTGATGCTTAATGAAAATGTAAAGCTTGATTATCTTGATGCAAATCCTAACAATGTGATTGTACAAGATTTAAGACCGGATGACAATGTTAAGAATTTGTGGTTATGGGATGAAACGTATGTGGCTGGTGCTGCAACAGGTGCCGATTATTATGGTGAATTTGACGGATATTTGAGTTTAAATCTTAGCGGTGTAACAAATTGGTCCGGAGGTGGATTGGCTGTATCAAAAGACTTTGATTATTATGTAGATTATACCAAATTGACCGGAGATCATGTGCTTCATATGGCATTAAAATCCAGTTCTAACATTTCTCATTTGTTTATTCTTGGCTTAGGTGGGGAATTTGAGTGGTAAAGCCTGTGTGGGTGCCACTAGTTTTGTTGATGAAGGTGTAACTTATCAGCCGGTAAGAGATTTTGCAAAAGATAACCAATGGCACTTAGTAGAAATTCCTCTTTCTGAGTTTTCAAGTTTCAGAAGCCCGGAACCTTTTAATGATGGCAACTATTTCTCTTTCTTAAGTGGAGATAACCCTGGAGCTAATATTGCTATGGACGCTATCTTTATTTATGGAGATGTAAATGCTAATTCTATAGGAGAAGCTGCTGCAAATAGCAGATTGGATGCAATTGTAACAAACAATGTTGTAACTTTCGTAGGTACAAACGGTAATGCTGTTGAATTATACAATGTACAGGGAATCCTTGTAAAAACATTAGCAGAACCTATTATCGGAGTAGATGAACTGGCTTCAGGTTTGTATATTGCAAAATCCGGAAGTGCTACTGCAAAATTCGTTATTAAATAAAATATTCTGAAATAAGAGCTATTATTTTGAATAATAGCTCTTATAATAATAAAAATGTGTATGCGAAAAGAGTTGTATTTTTTGATTTTTTTATTAAGTGTAGGATGTTTATCCCTTCAAGCTCAGGATGAGGATTACGAGTTAGTTTGGTCAGATGAGTTTGACGGAGATGAAATAAACACGGAAAACTGGAATTTTGAAATAGGAGGCGGTGGCTGGGGAAACCGTGAACTGCAATATTATACGGATCGCAGAGATAATTCTTTTATAAGGGATGGAAAACTTGTGATAAAGGTTTTGCAGGAGACCTATGGGAATAATAATTATACTTCTGCGCGTTTGACGACAAAAGGGAAGCACTTTTTTAAATACGGAAAAATCGAAGCCCTTATAAAATTACCTAAAGGAAAAGGCACCTGGCCTGCTTTCTGGATGATGCCGGAAAAAAGTGAGTATGGCACTTGGCCAAGGAGTGGGGAAGTAGATATAATGGAACATGTGGGTTCCGATCCTGGAATGATTTCTTATGCTATGCATACCCGGAATCGGAACGGATCAAGTGGTAATAACTGGCATTATCAGATATATCCGGACGTCGAAGTGGAAGGAGAGTTTCATAAATATGGGATTGAATGGCTGGAAGATCGCTTTGTATTTTTATTTAATGATGAAAAACAAACTACCTACTGGAATGATTTAATGGGCGACTATGCCAGTTGGCCTTTTGATAAGGAATTTTTCATTATTTTAAATGTGGCTATAGGAGGTCTTATGGGAGGTACCGTAGATAACTCCATTTTTAACTCGGATGTCGAAATGGAAGTAGATTATGTAAAAGTGTATCAAAAAAAAGCGACAGGAATTTCCGAAACCCCTCATCAGCATATTGATGTGAAAGTAACAGATAATTCCCAGACTATTTCCATAAAAGGATTAGAAGAAAAAGCTGTTGTTGAAATATATGATTTGTTAGGAAATAAATGGGAGCAGATGATAGCAACTACTAATGAGCTAACCATAGACACTGCTTCTTTTCCTAAAGGAATGTTGATTATTAATATCGAACAACAAGGAACCAAAAAATCTTACAAGATCATTATTTAAGTATTTAGAAAGCTATGAGAAACATATATATTGGTATTTTATTCTTTTTTATTTGTGCGACTTTCTCCGCTTTTTCTCAGAAAAAAAGTGATAAAAGAGGGATCGGTTATGGTTTTCCTACTATTGAGGATGCACAGGCGTTGGCAAAAGGCTTATCCTGGAGTTACAACTGGGCAACACTGCCGGCAGCATTTATGTCTGATATAAAAGAGGAAATGGAGTTTATTCCTATGGCCTGGAACGGTAATTTTAATCCGGAATCCATTCGGGAATGTAAAAGAAGATATCCGAATTGCCAATATATATTAGCCTTTAATGAGCCTAATCTTGATGATCAGGCAAGAATGACACCCTCGGAAGCTGCTGAAGAATGGCCCGCATTAAAGGCAGTGGCAGAAGAATTGGGGTTGAAGATTATTTCTCCGGCTATGAATTATGGCACATTAAACGGATACCATGATCCGATTAAATGGCTGGATGAATTTTTTGAACTAATCCCTTTAGATGATGTAGATGGAATTGCAGTTCATTGTTATATGGCTTCGGTGAGTAGTTTGAAAAGTTTTATAAGTTCATTCGAAAAGTATAATAAGCCTATCTGGCTTACTGAGTTCTGTTCCTGGGAAAATCATACAACTCTTTCTCAACAGATGGAGTATCTGGCAGATGCGGTGAATTATCTGGAAACAGATCCTAATATATATAAATATGCTTGGTTTACAGGCAGAAGTGGCGCTTCCGGTTCCTATCCCTATATGCAATTGTTAGGCCGCAGGGCAGGCGAATTGACAGACTTAGGAGAGATTTATGTAAATATGTCTTCTTTTGACAAGGACTTTTATTATACGACAGAAGAATATATTGAAGCAGAAAATTACATTGATGTTTCGGACGGCGTTCATTTAGAAAAAACAACAGACACTACCGGTACATTAAATTTAACGGATTTTTTGGAAACCCGTTGGACAGTATATAATATTGATATTCCGGCATCCGGAGAATATTATTTATTATCCAGGGTAGCTAATCGTTTTGATGCACAACTTCAGTTTTCAATAGATGATCAGGTACTGGCATATCAGGATGTAGCGGTAACCGGTGGTCTGGACCAATGGGAAACACTGGCTGTTCCTGTATATCTGGAGCAAGGCAAGCAACAACTACGGGTAGATGTTTCCAAAGGACGGGTAAATCTAAATTGGTTGAAGATTTCAAAAGAAGCTACTAGTATTCCTTCTTCTGTTATCAATTCATTCCGGATTTATCCTAATCCTACTACAGATAGAATCTTTATTGATGGCCCGGAGAGTCTTGTATACTCTTTTTCTGACCTGACCGGAAATGTGCTGAAAAAAGGAAATTCAAAAGATATTAATCTTATCCATTACCCTGCCGGGATTTATCTATTAAATGTGCAATTTCCGGATGGAACCATTAAAACAGAGAAAGTAATTAAAAAATAACTATATATTTTTTCACCATGAGAAATACAATCACTCGGATAAGTTTTATTATTATCCTAATGGGAATGGTGTTTTCCTTACATTCCCAAACCCGCAGCCCTAAACGGGGAGTAAGTTTCAATTTTACCAATGAAGCAGATTTATCTGCACTCCAATATGGTACTTCGTGGTTTTATAATTGGGGAACGACACCTAATAATGTTACTACTACCTATCATGACGTTTATGGCTATGAATTTTGTCCGATGATATGGGGCGGCTCATGGGATGAAAACGTGATCCGCAATTATGTCAATGCACATCCGGATTGTAAATACCTGCTTGCCTGGAATGAACCGAACTTCAGGGATCAGGCAAACCTTACCCCACGACAAGCTGCAGACCTCTGGCCCAGCGTGAAAGCACTGGCGCAGGAATTGAATCTGAAAATTATTTCACCGGCATGTAATTATAGTTCATGGACCGAATATGGTTCTCCGGATCTTTGGCTGGATGAATTTTTTAGTTATGTGGACATCAACGACGTAGATGGTATCGCTCTTCATAGTTATATGGGATGGGCTTCAGCTACTGAGTGGTACATGTCACAATATATTCAAAAGTATAACAAACCTATCTGGCTGACCGAATTCTGTGCATGGGATAATTTCTGGGAAAACGGTGGTGGAACAGCTCTGGTACAACGTCGGGAAATGATTGACCTGCTTGAATACCTGGAAACAGAACCCATGATAGCCCGGTATGCCTGGTTTATCCCCAGAAGAGATGAATTTACAACCCCTGCTTATCCGTATATGGAATTACTGACCAATACCAATGGTACGGAACGGGGAGTTCTTACGGAGACCGGAATGGTCTGGACCTATATGTCTTCTTATGATGATTCTTTTTACCATGATATTAATACCTGCATAGAAGCAGAACATTATATTGAAAAAAGTAACGGCATTTATATGGAACAAACCACGGATGATGCCGGAATATTGAATGTATATGATTACAATGCCGGAGGGGAACTTGTTTATAATGTAGATATTCCTTCTTCCGGAGAATACACCGTACGGTTAAGAATGTGTTCCGAAAGAGATGCTTCTTTCCGGATAATTGCCGGAAGTGCCCAAATAATTCAACCATTTTCTTCTACTTCCGGAATATGGGAAAACCGGGAAGTTCAAATAAATCTGGAAGCCGGTAAACAAAAGGTAAAATTACAACTCGAGTCCGGAAGTGTAAAACTGAACTATTTTGTTATCACCGATAATGGAGCTTATCCGGAACCCATGCCGAATCCGGGTACCGGTACTCCTTTACCTCCGAATCCGGAAGGGCCGGATTATGCCCTTCATAAGCCTGTGGAATCTGCATCTGCAGAAACTGATTTACAGCCGGCAGCAAATATTACGGATGGAACTAATCGTCAGAGCCGGTGGGAAAGTAGACATGGAGAAGACAATAAACAGCTGATTATTGATTTGGAAACTACTGTATATATTAGCGACATTATTATTGATTGGGAAGGGGCGTATGCTTCTGAATATCGTGTATGGGTTTCCTCCGATAAAAACAGCTGGCAGGAAGTATTTTATACCAATACAGGAGAAAGTGGAGAAAAAAGAATAGTAGTAGAAGATATTCCGGCACGGTTTATCAAAATTGATTGTATTGCCAGAGGAACCATTTATGGATTTTCTATATACGAAGTAGAAGTGTACGGATCAATAACTGCCGGCATTTCTTCCGGAAAAGATGAAAAACGTCCTTTCTTCCTTGACGCCGGGACAGGAAACTTAATTGTCCTGACAGAAGAACTTCCGGAAAAAGTGATTCTTTCAGGTATAAACGGCAGTATCTTATATCACGGAGCTCAGGTCCGTACCATCGATATGACACTTTTTGAAAAAGGAATATATATTTTAACCATGCAGTTCTCCAATGGAGAAACAATAGCCGGAAAAATCAGTAACAAATAGATAGATACATTGTAAGTCCTGAGTTTTAAATAAGTTTAATATGAGAATAATGGGTAGAATAAGATTGCTTTTGTTTCTTTTTTCGCTGGTTGCATCTTCTTATGCGGAAAATGAATACAAATTGGTTTGGTCCGATGAATTTGATTATAATGGTAAGGTCGATCCGGAAAAATGGAGTTATGAGAAATTTCCTCCCGGAACGGTGAACAATGAATTACAAGAATATACGGATGATTTAAGAAATGTAGAAGTAAGAAACGGGCTTCTTTATATCACAGCTTTAAAAGACGGTGAAAAGATTACTTCAGGTAGGATTGTTACAAAAGATAAAGCCTCATGGCTTTATGGAAAAATAGAAGCCCGTATTCTACTTCCCAAAGGCAGGGGCATATGGCCTGCTTTCTGGATGATGCCGCAGGAAAGTCGTTATGGCGGATGGCCGAAGAGCGGTGAAATTGACATTTTGGAATTTGTAGGTTATCAGCCGGATACCGTACATGCTACCGTTCATACGAAAAAGTATAACCATATGATCAACACACAGAAAGGTACCTGTACGGCCTCTCCGGGTGTTTCGGATGATTTTCATGTATATACCTGCGAATGGACGCCGGATAAAATAGAGATGTATGTAGATGACAACAAATATTTTTCATTTGAAAATGATCATGCGAATGATTCCGGAAGCTGGCCTTTTAATGCGCCTTTTTATGTTATATTCAATGTCGCAGTCGGCGGAATGTGGGGAGGAGTAATGGGAGTGGATGAAAACAGTTTTCCTCAACAAATGGTCGTTGATTATGTAAGAGTATATCAAAAATAGAATTAATTAATTATAAATCAATAATACCAGAGATTATGAAGAAATATATATTCTTCTTTTTATTTTTTGCAGGAACATTTCTTTCTCTTTCTGCCCAGAATGAATTATGGATAGATGATTTCGAAAACGGAGATAAAGGGTGGGAAAAAGTCAATACCGGATGGGTAGACATCGAAATTGTAGACAACCCTCAGAAGTCCGGAATAAACACCAGCAGTAAAGTAATGAAATGTGTGCGGAAAACAAATTCGGAGTTTTATGCCGGACTGATCTTAAGAGGAGAAGTATCTGCTCAGGTCGGACCCTTCCCGAATGAATACCGCTATGCACATGTAAAAGTACTCAAAGAGACAAACGGAAAAGTCGGATTCAAAATAGAAGGTGGACCTAATAACAGTACCTATGCAGCAGAAGTTCCTTATACTCCGAATGGCGAATGGCAGGAATTAGTATTTGACATAGCAGGCGGCTTAGGTACCTTCCGGGATTTTTTTATCATGGTCGATCAGGCAACAACTATCAATTCCGACATTACGGTATATATCGACGACATTGTCCTCAAAACCGACCCGAACGCAGAAGATTTTGAAGAAGTACTGCCCGGAACCTTTGAACTGGTTTGGCAGGACGAATTTGACGGAGATAAACTGGATACCGAGAAATGGAATTATGAAACCGATGCTACGCATGGTCATGGTGGCGGAAATCATGAATGGCAGGTATACGTACAGAGTGAAGACAACTGCTTTATCAGAGATGGTAAGTTAGTGATAAGGGTTATTCAGACAGGGACAGGAGACAGAGGATACACTTCTACCCGCATCACTACCCAGGGAAAAGGGGATTGGAAATATGGCAAAGTCGAAGCCAGCCTGAAATTGCCGGCCGGCAGAGGCACATGGCCTGCTTTCTGGATGATGCCGACATATAGCATTTATGGAGGATGGCCTTACAGTGGTGAACTTGATATTATGGAATATGTAGGCTATGATCCGGGAGTTGTCCATGGAAATGTACACCGTGCTGCCGGCTCGGGAGGAAATAGCAATGGCAATAGTATCGCAGTGAATGGGGTAGAAGATGAGTTCCATACCTATACAATCGAATGGGAACCCGGATATATCAAGTGGTATGTAGATGGAGTCCATTTTCATACCTATCAGAATTTCAAAGACAGCGGTCCGGCATGGTGGCCTTTTGATCAGGAGTTCTTTGCCATTCTCAACTTTGCAGTTGGTGGAGACTGGGGAGGTTCACGTGGGGTAGATGAAGATCCTGCTAACTGGCCGAAAGAATATGAAATTGATTATGTCAGAGTATACCAGAAAAAAGAGGAAACTTCTATCAGTAAAGGAACAGAAGCAAAGAAACCGAATGTAGTTCAATTGCCTGGTGACCTGGTAAAAGTGGAAAATTTATTACCTGGTTCTTCTATTGAAGTATATACAACTTCCGGAACAAAACTGCTTCATATTTCTGCCAATCAGCAACAAGAAGTAATCAGTCTTTCGACTTATCCGAAAGGAATCTATATTATCCGGGTGATAGATGCCGAAAGTTCATACTCGGAAAAAATCCTTAAAAAATAATGGAACCCGGATATAGGATGCATTGATATTCAAGGCATCCTTTCCGGTCCTTTAATAATTAACCCTTAAAAATACCAGACTAACATGTTTTATTTAAAAAAAATCATACCCATATCATTCCTTTTTTTCCTTTCTTTCCCAGGAATGTATGCTCATAGCAATGAGGATGAATATTATTTGGTTTGGGAGGATAGCTTTGATGGTCCGGAATTAGACGAAGCCAATACCTGGACGGCAGAGATCAGTCGTAGTGGAGGAGGCAATAACGAACTGCAGTATTACATCAGAGAAAATATTTCTATCGGGCAGGAACCTCAAAGCGGAGAAAGCTGTTTGATTATTACTGCTAAAAAAGAAAACTACGGTTCAAAGACCTGTACTTCCGGAAGACTGAATACCTATGGCAAAATGTCATTCAAATATGGCAAACTGGAAGCCCGGATTAAATTGCCAAAAACGGCCAATGGACTGTGGCCCGCTTTCTGGATGCTTGGAAATGATTTTCATACTATCGGATGGCCTGCCTCCGGTGAAATAGATATTCTGGAAATGGGTGCCAAAGCCGGTATTCAGGCCGGCACACAAGATCGTTTCTTTAATGGTGCATGCCATTGGGGACCTTACTGGCAGGTGAATAACCCTATTCATGATGAGCATGTCACTGCTCCTTACAGTCTTCAGGATGATTTCCATCTTTTTACTCTTATCTGGGACAAAAATGCCATGAAAATGTACCTGGATATGGATATATATCCCGATAATCCTCCCTATCTGGAATTAGCAATTGATAACGTTGATAATCTCAATTCTCCGGGACATTATTTCCACAAACCGTTTTTTGTCATATTTAATGTAGCCATTGGTGGTGATTTTGTCGGAATATGGAATATTCTGGAAATAAGTGCTCTCAACAATGCAAACAACTTCCAGGCAAATATGTATGTTGATTATGTAAGATTATACCAGAAAGGAGATGAGGAGGAAGAGTTACATATAGCTCAACCCACAGGAATAGAATCTTCTTCCGTAGAAGAAACAATTTTCTCTTTACATCATAATCCACAAACCGGAGAATTAGCTGTCCGGGGAAATGAAATCCCGCAGCAAATAACCATTTATAATCTTATGGGACAGAAAGTCGGAGGGGCCGAAAACACGGACAAAATAAATGTGTCTTCCCTTTCACAGAATATGTACGTAGTGGAACTACAAACAAATAGTGGAAAAACAGAAGTTTATAAAGTGAAACTTTGATAGGGTATAATAAAAGAAAGGCATGTTAGCTGAATAAAAAATACAGGATTAATACATACAAAAATACAACTTATTATATGATATCTTTTTACAAAAAATTCATAGGTTATATATGTCTTGGATTCCTTCTGGCTTCATTTACCAATGATGGAAATGATCCGACAGAAGCAAAGATAAACGAATTGCTTTCAAAAATGACGCTGGAAGAGAAAATCGGGCAGATGAATCAGCTTACCGGTACCGGCTTATCCGATGATATGAAAGGATTAGTAGCTGCCGGAAAAGTCGGTTCGATTTTAAATGAATTGGATGCAAAGACAACCAATGAATTGCAGCGCATTGCTATAGAGAATAGCCGTCTGGGCATTCCGCTTGTTTTTGCCAGGGATGTAGTCCATGGTTTTAAAACCATTTTTCCCATTCCTTTGGGGCAGGCAGCCAGCTGGAATCCACAGGTGGCCGAGAACGGAGCCAGAGTGGCAGCCATGGAAGCTTCTTCCGTAGGAATCCGTTGGACATTTGCTCCGATGATCGATGTTTCCCGGGACCCACGGTGGGGGAGAATCGCAGAGTCCTGTGGGGAGGACCCTTATCTTACTTCTGTAATGGGGGTAGCTATGATCAAAGGCTTTCAGGGTGAAGACCTGACGGATCCTTCTTCTTTGGCTGCATGTGCCAAACATTTTGCCGGATATGGAGCCAGTGAAGCAGGAAAAGATTACAATACGACCTGGATTCCTGAACCTCAATTAAGAGAAGTCTTTTTACCACCTTTCGAAGCTGCCGTAAAAGCCAATGCGGCTACTTTCATGTGTTCCTTCAATGATATTAATGGTGTTCCTTCTTCCGGAAATCCGTACCTGAATAAAACGATATTGAGGGATGAATGGAAATACGATGGAATGCTAGTAAGCGATTGGGGTTCCATTGAACAAATGATCCCTCATGGTTTCTGTGCAGACCTGAAAGAAGCTGCGGAAAAAGCAGCCAATGCAGCAGTAGATATGGATATGATGGGTTATGCCTATATGGTTCATCTGGAAGAACTGGTAAAATCAGGGGCCGTATCCGAAAAAACAGTGGATGAAGCCGTAAAGAATATCCTGAGATTAAAATTCCGCCTGGGTTTATTTGATAATCCTTATACAGAAGAGAAAGAAATACTTCCTTTTTACACACCGGAAGCTTTACAGATGGCAAAAGAAGCAGCCATCGAGAGTACTATCTTATTAAAAAACGATAAAAATATTCTGCCATTAAATGATAATATTAAATCAGTAGCTGTCATAGGGCCTTTGTCGGATGCGCCGGCAGACCAGATCGGAACATGGTGTTTCGATGGGGAACCGGAACATAGTGTGACTCCATTAAACGCCATTCAGGCCGAATATGGTAATAAAATAAAAATAATTGCCGAAAAAGGCCTGGCTTATAGCCGTGATAAAGACCAGCAGGGAATTTCAAGAGCCGTAGCAGCAGCTCAACAAGCTGATGTCATCCTGTTTTTTGCCGGAGAAGAGGCTGTATTGTCGGGAGAAGCTCGTTCCAGAGCAGATATTAGTCTGCCGGGAGCACAATCCCAGTTGCTTTCCGAGCTGAAGAAATCAGGAAAACCGGTAGTAATGGTTGTAATGGCAGGTCGTCCCTTAACCATTCAGAAAGAAACAGAAGAAGCAGATGCGGTTTTATATTCATTTCATGCAGGTACAATGGCCGGACCGGCTTTGGCGGATGTTATTTTCGGAAAAGCGGTTCCCTCAGGAAAGCTACCGGTAACAATGCCTCGTATGGTGGGGCAGGTACCTATCTATTACGCACATAAAAATACCGGTCGTCCGGCATCTAATATTGATCTGATTGATGATATTCCGGTAGGGGCAGAACAAACTTCCATTGGTTTCACCAGTTATCACCTGGATGCAGGAGATAGTCCTTTATTTCCGTTCGGATACGGGTTATCATACACAAATTTTGAATATACGGATTTGAAATTATCTTCAAATGAAATCGATAAAAATCAGAATATTACCATTCGCTGTACTGTGAAAAATACAGGAAATAGGGAAGCGGCAGAAGTCGTTCAGTTGTATGTCCGGAATGTAGTTGCTTCTTTAGTTCGTCCGGTAAAAGAATTAAAAGATTTCAATAAAGTTACCTTAAAACCGGGAGAAGCAAGGGAAATATCTTTTACCCTGACTCCGGAACAACTATCCTTCTGGGATTTAAATAATAAACGGGTACTGGAAACGGGACTTTTCCATTGTTGGATCGGTACGAACAGTGCGGAAGGCTTGCAGGGAAGTTTTACCGTGAGATAAATATAATTGCAAAGTTCGGTTAATCTATTTTCTAATTTTAAATTATATAATTATGAAAACAACGACACTTAAAAAATTATTTTCCGTAGTCTTTCTGTTTTGTAGTATGATGGCTGTACAGGCCGGAAATCTTATTGACAGCAGTGAAAATTTAGCGTTGGGTAAAACCGCAATTGCCGGAGCAGGACAGGGCAATAATTCTCCGGATAAGGCCATTGACGGGGATGATAATTCTTACTGGCAGGCAGATATTCTGGAAAATGAATGGTGGTATATAGATCTGGAAAAAGTATATAATCTGGCAACTATTAAGATTCGTTGGGAAAATTCGTATGGTAAGGCCTTCGAATTATATACGGCAATAGATGATCCGACTGGCAATGAGGCAGCCTGGACATTAGTCAAAACTGTTGACCGGATGCTGGACTTTAGTGGTAATAACTTTTATGAGGAAGAGTTGGTTTTTACGAAACAAGCACGGTATATACGTTATAAAACACTGGAAAGAGGATGGTCGGATTATGCTGTAGCTATTCGGGAATTCAGAATATTTGGCGTTAGTGAATATTCTCAAGTTTCGGTTCCTGAATTTTCCGGAGTGGCGTTAGCAGGTATCGAAGAAATAAAAGGTGGTGAGGAAGCTTCTTTAACGATAGTTCCGTTGGATCAGGAAAATAATATTTATTCGGGAAGTGTAACAACGGTTGATAATGTTACTGTAACTCCGGATAATGGCGGATTGGTAATTGAAGAACGTGACGGGATTTATTATATGGTGGCAAGAGATATGGGAACTTATACTATAAATGCACAAGTGACAGTGGACGGTGTTACCAGAACCGGTTCAAAAACAATTACGGTTATAGAAGATCCCAGAGTAGTAGAGATAACCATTTCAAAAATTTATCCTCTGGAAGCAGCTGTTGTAGGAGGACGTGCTATAGAGCTGACCGTAACATGTAAAGACCAGTACAATAATAATATTAATCCCGAAATAACCTGGGTAACAGGAGGAAATGGAAGTGTAACTAATAATAGATATTCTCCTGATCAAAAGGGTATGGTAACATTAAAAGCAACTTCTCAGACAAAAGCAGGTTTGGTGGAAAGTAATGAGATCATTATTAATGTGATATCTGACCATGAAAATGTTGCCCTTGATAAAACAGTAACAGCAATTGATGGTTCTACTGGTCATCAGAATGCTGTAGATGGAAAAATAGAGACAGAGTGGATAATGCCCCATGTTCCGGAAAGTAATAATATTTATGATGCATGGCTATCAATTGATTTGGAAGAAGTGCATAATATTCATTTGGTAGAAGTCTGGTGGGAAGGAGCTTGTTCTGCTGATTTTACAATCGATTTTTCTTCTACCGGTACAGATGATGCGGACTTTGTTTCCCATCATACCTTTACAGATCAGCCCGGTATGAGTACTATCGTTCAGCAGGGGCATGGAAGTGTAATACCTGCAAGACATGTAAGAATTTATTCTACTAAGGCTGCTACTAATTATGGAGTAAAAGTAAAAGAAGTTTTTGTGTATGGAGAAACAGCTATACCTACTTCTCTTACTAATATAGCCGGAGAAGATATTGAAATCTACACCGATTTACAGGAAAAAGCAATCCGGATTTCAGAAGTTGTAAATCAGGTGAATATATATTCTGTACAAGGACAGGCTGTGTTAATGGATCAGAACACAGACCGTGTGGATATAGCTTCATTGAACAATGGTTTTTATATTGTGAATGTAATTGATGCTAACGGCAATCAGAAAAATGTAAAAATAACTGTTCGATAATTTATTCTATATGGGATGTAGCTTTTTCAGGCTACATCCCATGATTATTTCCTGTCATTGTATTCCTGAAATTATAAGAAAACACTTTTATTTATTATAAGAGAAGAGTATCCCATGTCGTTTCGGTTTTTGTTACTTTCAAATCGGAATGCAACATTCTCAGAGGAAACCGGATTCATAAAAGAAAAATACCATGAGAAAAATTATCTTTCCTTTTTTCCTTATTTTTCTTACAAATTATCATATCGCAAAGGAGCTGATATCAGTTTCTCATGTCTATTCTTATACGCTTGTTATATGAATCAGAAAATGGAATAATATTGCAGATACTTAAAATAGCTAGGATGGTCTCTGGCCATTTAAAGCCAATGGCTTTTCTGAAAATAAAAAATTACAAAGACGGAGGAATTAACAAAACCTCATCCGAATACTTTTTTTCGGATGCTTCTGATAGTACGCAGATACAGAAATGGAAACCATCAGGTATTTAGTTTTTATTCTGAAAAAGTTAATTTCTCATTAAGAGGTAAAAAAGTTTTTTCCATGCTCCGGAATTAGTATAAAAATAAAACCTTGTAAAATTCATCCGGATATTCAATAAAAAAATGCACATATAAAAGATTTATACACTTGTTAAAATCCTATGTTCCGGAATGACAAGAACAGGTAAAAAGATGTTCCCTGAAAGTTCCTTGCTTATTAGTTATTGAAAAATATACATTAAATAAACCCATAATGAAAAAATATATCTTCTTGCTTGCTGTTTTTTCCTTTTCTCTTTCTCTATTTTCTCAACAGTCCATCCCCCTGGGAAAAGGCAGTTATGCTGAGTATCCACCCGAAAGTGTCTGGGATGAAGATGGGTATTTTGCAAAAGAATACCGCTGGTTTAAAGATAACTGGCAGAATCTTTATCTGCATGACAATGTACGCAACAGACCTCTCCCGACAAATGACTGGTGGACAAATTATGTTTTCTCCCAATACGGAGGAGAAGCGTGGGCATATCCACATGCCGTATCAGCCAACAATGAAGGAATCAATATCATGATTCCGAATGGATTTCAGGGCGGAGGAATGATCACCACGCCACTACTGAAAGTAAAAGGAACCACTTCGCTTCAGAGCAATGAGGAATCTGTCATCTTTGCCGATTTTGAAAGCCCGGACTATCCGGAAGGTTGGACAATTGTGGGAACAGCTCCCTATCCGGGTCCCGTAACCTTGCAGGATGTCGATCAGAGCCCGGAACCGAACGGATTTACCGGAGAACGCTTTATGAATACCTATAAAGGAAATGAAGCAACCGTAACTTTTATCTCGAATAGCTTTGTCATAGAAAAAGATTATATCCGCCTGCTGGTCGGTGGTGGTGATTATATTGACGAAACGTACGTCGGACTCTTTATTGATGGGATAAGAGTATTTGCTGAAACCGGCCAGAATAGTGGTACCCTTACTTCCAGGTTATGGGATGTAACTTCGTATAAAGGCAAGACCGCTGAAATCCGGATTGTGGATAATTCAACCGGAGGCTGGGGCTTTATTATGTGTGATGAAATTATCTTTACCAATAGTACCTTTGGGGGGAGCGGGTATGCAAATGATTTTACACCAGCTAATTCAAACGTATATGACTGGACCGATCTTGGTTTTACATTCCGGTGTGAAGACAATAACAACCGGTATATGGATGTTACATCAGTACACGGTATTCCATATGTTTGGTTGGAATTCAAAGATATTGTACCCATTATCACTCCGGAAAAAACGGCTGCTGTATATACTGTGGCCGGGCAGTTAGTCGATGAATATCCGGTACAGCTTTCTGTTTTTGCTATGGAATTCGGAGACCGCATCTATGGAGTTCATGTACCGGAAGGAAGCATATTGCATAAGTCAAAAGGAGAGGACTTTCAAATAGAACTACCGGCTTCTCATAAGTTTGTGGTTGTTTCGGCTTTACCCACAAAAGAGTTGCTGGGCACCTACGATCTGTATGCCAGAAACAAACCGGAAAATACCTTGTTTAATTGGGAATACCGGATAAATGAAGGAAAAGTAGCCACTTCTTTCCGCATAGAAACAAAAAATTTACAAACCGGCCAGACAGGCGGGGAAACCTTAATGAGCTTCCTGCCCCATCATTACCGGACAACAACTAAAAATTTTAATTTTATATCCGGTGCCGATTACCGGAATATCCTGGGAACCATGCATACGGCACCCGGCAGCGAGTTTACCGTAGCGTATTTTTTCGGAGGTATGCCTCCTTATCTGCCGGAACCGTTGGACTTAACAGATATGCAGCGAAACCGTCTCAACACGATGATAAGTAATGTTGCCAATAGTTCCGGAGGATATAATGGAAACACATATGCAAAAGGATTAGGTGAGCAGTCAAATATGATGTTGATGGCAAAATCCATGGATAATCAGGGATTCGAAACGTTGAAGACAAATTTGAAAACGGAACTGGAAGACTGGTTTACTTTTGATGCATCCGAAGCCACAAAAAAACAATATTTCTTTGCGGAATATCCCGATTATGGTGCCATCATCGGCTTCCCTCCCGGATATGGTTCACAGGGATTCAACGACCTGCATTTTCATAATGGCTACTTTACGATGGGAGCGGCACGATTAATGATGGTCGATAAAGAATTTAAAAGAGACTTCGCGGAAATGGCAAAGCTCGTTACCAAATCGTATGCCAACTGGAAACGCTACGAAGAAACTGGTGGAAATTATCTGCCGTTTCTCAGGACATTTGACCCGTATGTCGGACACTCATGGGCCGGAGGAACAGGAGATGGCGGCGGAAATAACCAGGAATCTACTTCCGAAGCGATTCATTCCTGGTTCGGAATTTACCTGATGGGTGTAGAATTGAATGATCCGGAAATTATCAGCCTGGGAGCAATGGGTTACTTACTGGAAACCACTGCTGCCAACGAATACTGGATGGACATGTACGAAGATAATTTTTCTCCGACGTACACAAAAGATTATGTAGGAATCCTGCGCACCAATGATCTGGCATGGGCTACTTATTTCAGCGGGGATCCCGCCTGGGTGCTGGGCATACAGGCTGTTCCATGTGACTTTTTTTACCAGTATCTGGGACAACATCCGGAAAGGACAAAGACGATCTTTGAATCTATGCTTTACGATCGTACAACCACTTATTATGATGGAAAACCTTTTGCGGAAAATACCAATCCCTATGACAATATCCGGAATATGGGAGCGTACCTGGGAGGTTATCACCTGAATATAATGAATAATTTCGATCCTGTTCTTTCTGCACAACTGACAGATGATTTGTATGAGCTTGGAGGAGAATGGACTACCCATATCAATATGGCAACGAATTATTATGTAAGTAATGCGACCATTACCTATGGACTGCCGGCCGAAGGCTATCATACCAGCATTGCTTCCGGAGCAGTCTATAAAAATGCGGAAGGAGAGCTGACTTATCTGCTTTATAACCCGACCAATGCAGAGGTAGATGTAAATATATACAAAGATGGAATCCTAATTGAAACCGTACGGGTAGGAGCCGGGAAATATTATAATTCGCGGATTGTCGGAGGGCAGAAACCTAATGTAACCATCACTACCTATCAGGATGGGAATAAAATGGCATTAAATAAAGAAGTAAAAATAAATGCAACTGCTACGGACAGGGATGGAAGCATCTTATGGGTAGAGTTTTACCTGGACGAAGAACTTATCGGAACTTCCTATGCAGAGCCATATCAGGTTACCCTGAAACCGGAAACAGCCGGGACAAAATTCCTGAAAGCAATAGCAACGGATAATGACGGACTGAAAAGTGATCCTTATATGGTCGAATTAGAAGTCCTGAATATTGAACAAACCCCATTTAATGGTACTCCCTGGAATGTGCCCACAGATAAAATACGTGCAGTTGAATTTGATGAAGGGGGACCGGAAATATCCTGCCATGATAATGAAATTGAAATGCAGGGGGGAGATAATTACCGTCCGGGTACAGGTGTGGAAACAGAAGGTACGGCGAGTGGCGACGGAAATATCGGCTATACGAATACCGGGGAATGGTTCGAATATACCATGTATGTGGAAACAACCGGTATGTATGAACTTTTTGTAAATTTATCTTCTGCCGGAGGTGGAGCGTTGCAAATAGATATAGATGGAGAAGATATGACAGGAGCAGTTCCGGTGCCTGATACCGGAGCCTGGGGGAATTATACCGATGTTTCTTTGGGAAAAATACCCTTAAAAGAGGGAAAACATATCATGCGGGTAACCGTTGCAAAAGTGGGAGCTAATCTGAGTTCCTATAAATTTACTTTCCTGCCCGGAGAAAATATGCCGCCGGAAGTAATCGTAGGAGAAACCCAAATCATTTATTCTCCTGCTAACACAGCGAATCTGCTGGCAGAAGGAAAAGCATACGGAGATGCCACTATTACGGCATATCAGTGGGAGCAGACAGACTCAAACACCGAAGTGATAATTTCTACACCCGATCAGGCTGCTACCCAGGTATCAGGACTGGAAAACGGAACATATCAATTTAAAGTAACGGTTACGGATACACACGGTTTGACAGGTTCGGAGCAAACCGTGGTAGTAGTGCGTCCTGCTAATTTCCCACCGGTTGCTAATCCGGGAAACAGCCGTACCGTTCCTTATTCGGAACATGTCGTGCTCGATGGTACCCATTCTTTTGACCCGGACGGAACGATTGTGAAATACGTATGGGAGCAGGTAGATACAAATACTCCGGTTATTCTTGAACAACTGAGTGTGATAGACCCTCTTGCGACTGCATCGGGTTTTGAACCGAATAAATTATATATTTTCCGGTTGACTGTCACCGATAATGAAAATGCTTCTACGTCTGAAAATGTACGCATTTTTACGGAAATGCCTACAGGGATAGGGGAAGCGCTTACTCCGGAAATAACTATTTATCCGAATCCTTTTACAGATTATTTAATCATTGATTTAAAAGAAAGCGGAAAGGAATTTGAAAAAATTAAATTGTATTCGGTTACCGGAAACGTCGTACTGGAAGAAAACATACGAGGACGTTCTTCTTTGCAGCTAAATACATCGGAATTAAAACGCGGATATTATATTCTCGTACTCTCATCCGATCAACAGGTTATTTCCCGTAAAGTAATAAAGTAAATAGAAGATAAAAGTTGCCTTCAGGAGAAAACTTTCGAATGAAGGCAGTCTTTTTGAATTCTTTTCAACTTTCTATTAGTGAAAATAAAATACAAGTTATGCGTCAGACAACTTTAATAATAGGACTGATTTTTACTACTTTCCAACTGGCTTTTTCCCAGATTCTTGTCAGTGAAGGAAAAGAAAGCCGGGCATCCTCCGTAGAAGCCGGCAATGGAGCTCAGTATGGAAATGACGGGAATGAAGGAACCCGTTGGGAAAGTAACTGGGGAGCAGAGAATCCGGACCCGGATGACGAATGGTGGGCAGTGGATCTCGGAAAAGAATACCACATTACCCGGGCTGAATTTGTATGGGAGAATGCATACGCAAAAGAATACAAAATAGAGATATCCAATGACCGGGATTTTTCTGAATATACGGAAATCGCTTATGTGACAAATGGGGCAGGAGGAAATGAATCAGTACCCACAGACATCAATCCCAAAGGAAGATATGTCCGGTTCCAGGGAATAAAACGGGCAACGGGATACGGTTACTCTTTTTATGAGTGCCGGTTTTACGGGCTGGAAGAGTTAACCGCTGTTCCGATTAAAATCGAAGTGCCCTATGTGCAATACCTTAAAGTAAACCTTTCTCCGGAAGACTTAAATGGAACAAATGAATTGATTATACAAAATACCAACCAGACCGTGGTCCTTATGTATAATGAAGGAAGTCCCTTAAAAATTTCGTTGCTGGACTTCCGCGGAGATTTCCACATTGATTTCTGGTCACTGGAAAAAGGTTCGGAAACGGATACGATAAAGGGAATACCCCTGAATGTAGTGGTATATGAAGATATGGTCATACATGTACATCTGACTCCTAAGATCACTTTTGGAAATCAGTCTCCTATTGCAGATGCCAGTCCGGATAAAATCATTTATTATCCGGAAAGTAGCGTGGAACTGGACGGTTCCCGGAGTGTGGATGCGGATGGAGAAATAATCAGTTATAACTGGTCGCAGGTCAGTGGTCCTACGGAAGCTGTCTTATCTGATCCGAACAGTGCGAAAACCACGGCTTCTGAATTAACGCTGGGAGATTATAAATTCCGGTTGACTGTGGTCGATGATTCTCTGGCAGTCGGAACGGATGATATTATTATTACGGTTTCTCCTCCTGAACAAGTGGATTTTAACCTTGTCTATCCTGCGGACAAAGGGATGATAACAAATACCCGGCGACCGTCTTTTCAATGGGAAGAAGTACCCGGTGCTACTACCTATGAAGTATTTATAAATATTACCCGCGATGATTATGAGTGGTATTCTTCCGGTAATCTGCTGGACCGGTATACAAAAGTAGGGGAAACATCTTCCAATTCTTTTACATTGACCGGTGACCTTGTAGACCGTTGGACATATAAGTGGTATGTAATTGCTTCCACTCCGAAAGGAATGAAATATTCCAACAAACAACAGTTCGGGCTATACATTCCTATTCTGGAACAAGAGCCGGATGGAATAGATATTGTGGATGGATGCCGGGATTTGAATAAGAATGGAACCATCGAGCCGTTTGAAAACTGGCGTTTGACCCCGGAAGAACGACTGGATGACCTGATGAGCCGTCTTACCACAGAAGAAAAAATCTCCCAGCTTTTCTACGGAGGAAATGATAATCCGTTAGATGGATTTGCTTTTTCCTATGGCGTAGAAAGTGGTATGCGGGAAAGCCAGTACAATGCCTCTAAAACGCGGATGGGAATTCCGATTGCTTTTCTGGGAGATAAAGCACATGGCTGGAAGACAATTTATCCCACACAACTTGGTTTGGCAGCGACCCGCGATATGGATCTGGTTTACCAATGTGGAAATCTGCATCGGATAGAACAAAAATCATTCGGCTTTACAGGTACACTGGCTCCTGTCGCAGAAGTAAATACAAAAGTCCTTTATCCCAGGATTCAGGAAGGATGCGGGGAAAATGCAGAAGAAGCTGCCGCGATGATCCGGGCGATTGTTTGCGGAATGCAGGGAGGACCGGAAATTAACCCTCACTCTATGATGATTACTATGAAGCACTGGCCCAGCCAGGGAGCAGGAGGGGAGAGTACCCTGCAATACGATGAGGTGACCATAAAATACCATATGAAACCCTGGCATGCAGCCGTGGAAGCAAATGCAGCATCCGCTATGCCCGGTTATAATACATGTCCTTTCCTCGATCCCATGAACGGGGCAAACACAAGTAAAAAAGTAATTGATTACCTCCGGAATGAAATCAAATTCGATGGGTTTGTCGTTACCGACTGGTTGGCAGCCAATACCGAACAATCAATAAAAAGTATGAATGCCGGTGTGGAAGTAATGGGAGGAGCACCTTCTTCCGAGACTGATTTCGATGAATTGCTGGAAGCCGTAGGAATAGAACGGATTGATGAAGCCGTACGAAGAGTCCTGAATGTAAAAATCCGCATGGGGATGTTCGAGAATCCGTATGGAGACCCGGAATGTACCTGGACAAACGAAGAACATCACGAAATAGTACTGAATGCAGCCCGAAAGTCCCTTACACTATTGAAAAATGAGAATGTCCTGCCCTTAAAACTACAGCCGGAAGATCAGCTTTTAGTAACCGGGCCTTTGGCAGACTGGGAACATCAGAATGATGATCCCAATGTAATCTGGCAATCTGTTTATTATGATAATCCACAGGCAAAGCGTTTTTTTGAAGCGATTAAAGAACGGGCTCAACAGGGAAACATAAAAGTAGTTGCAGACAATGTGGAAAATCCGGAAACGGCAATCGTTGTCATCGGGGAAAAAGCTTATACCCATGGCACAGAATGGGAAGACAAGAACCCGGATATTCCGGAAGAACAGTTGAGCATTCTCAGGGAACTGAAAGAAAATGGCGTAAAAGTTGTCACTGTGGTGATAATGCCCCGTCCGTATGTATTGACACCCGTAGTTGAATTATCGGATGCCATTCTGGTGGTTTACCGGGGTGGCAATGGAATAGGCCAGGCAGTGGCAGAATGTATGTTCGGCGATTTTGCCCCTTCCGGAAAATTGCCTTTCCAGTTACCACGTTCACAATCTCAAATCGGAACAGATAAGGAAACGGATCAGGTTGAGAAATGGGAACTACCTTACGATCTTGGCGCTACAGATGCCGAAAGGGCATTGATTTATAATTACATTAAAGATGATTTAACAGTACCTCCTATTTTCGGAGATCCATTGTTTCAGTATGGATTCGGAATTCAGGGCTTTGGAATAGAAGATGATACTCCTCCGCTGGAATTTAATTTATTATCTCCTGAAAATGATGCACAACTGGAAAAAAATACGGTTGTATTTACCTGGGAAGCAAGTGCGGACCCTGAATCTTCCATTTCCTGTTATGATATATATATCAACGATACCAAACGGGCTTCCGTTACAAATACCAGCTACAGGCTCGATCGGATAGAAGACGGAGAATATTCCTGGTATGTAGTCGCTGTGAATGGTGCCGGTTTGACACAAAAATCTCCTGTGTATACTTTAAAAGTAGGAACCCCTGTTGCATTATCTGAAAACCGGCATGGAGTTTCAATATACCCCAATCCGTTTCAGGATCATATCAATATTGAAATACGGAATGGAGAAACCATAAGCTCCCTGAAGATAGTAGATATTACCGGACGGATTATTAAAGAAACGGAAGTAGATACACCATCTATTACACTAGATATGTCGGACTACCAGACCGGAGTCTATTTTTTAATCCTGGCAAAAGAGAAAGAAACACAGCTAATAAAAATTATAAAGAAATAAAAAGGCTATAATTTATTATTGCCTTCGTTATATCTATTTTTTAATTTAATTCATTTATTTATGAAAACAAAAAACTTACTAAAGTTAAGTGCAGTCTCTTTCGGACTGCTGTTGGCAAGTGGAGTGATGGCTTTAGACCATGGGTCTATGGTAGGTGTCGGGGAACCTCTTTATCCTCTTCGGAATGGAGCTGCTCCGGGAGCTGCAGTGGAAGCAACAATGGATTTTAAGCTGGTGACGATTGGTGAAAAAACATGGGTTTATACCAATCTGAATGGAATGGTAATTGCTGAAACCGCATGGGGCTCTCAGCTTCGTTATTGGCCCGGAGGAACAGAAAACTGGCTGTCAGGGCGTGTGAACGGAACACAGGAAACTTACGGAACGGTAGAGAACCTTCCATCAGTGCCACAAACTATCACATTTATGCAGGAACAAGCCAATGCCTTCTTTGAAACAATGGATTATAGTTATGACAAAACAATCAAAAACAGCTTGGATCCTACGGATACGGAAAAGCCGGTACTAATAGAAGCTACAAATGTAAATTTTACAGGAGTAGCGCTGACGCTGAAATTAGCGGCTACAGATAATTCGGGTCAGTATTTTTATCATATTATCGATGAAGAAAAAGGAATAGAAGAGATCAGCTTTTTTGATAATTTTGTAATTACTGGGCTTTTGCCTGACACAGAATATAACCTGACGGTTACGGCAATTGACTTTTCCGGAAACGAAAGCGATCCTAAAACGGTACAGTTAGGTGAAACAGAACTGGTAAGTATTACTTCCGGTATTGCAAAGGATATCTATTTTGAACTTAGCAGTACATCTAACTCTGTGACTGTTTTCTGTAAACCGGTCGCGGATGGAGCCGTCTTTTCTGATGCTTATATCAAAATCGCACACATTGAAGGAGATTTGTCAAATGGGGCAGAAATTAAGACTTTAACTAATGAGTGGGCCGGTGTTCCTTCTTATACTTATACTATTTCTAATCTGGATTTTTTTGGTGAAGGAGAAATCATACAACTGGATTTGGGTTACCTGTTTGGCCCGATTACTAACCCACCGTCAGAACAATGGGAGTGGGATGCTTTATTTGGTGCGTATGTTATAGATAATACGTTTATTACAGAAGGTGAATTTGCCGGTTCTCCTATTTTTCATATCATGGCAGGTGATCCTACCTCTGCTCCGAAAGTGAAAGAAACTGCTTCTTCTATTGAAAAAAGAGGAGAGGAAATCATTATTTCTACTAACAATGGAGTTGCGTCAGCCGGATTATATACCTTAAACGGACTTCTGGTATCTTCTTTATCCGGTGTAAATGTAATTGGAACATCTTCTTTGAATAAAGGGATTTATATATTAAAAGTAACAGATACCGAAGGCAATCAGGACGTTTTTAAAGTAGTGATTGACTAACAAATAATATTTTTCCTTTAATTGTATTGTATTTGTAACTCTAACAGAAAAGAGGATAAAAACAGCATGTGTTTTGTCCTCTTTTCACTTATATTCCTTTTATACTCTACTAATTATTTTTACAGGCAAGTCAATTTTATATCTTCCTTATCTATATAGTTGATAAACTTGAAGGATGTCATGGCAAGTGCCATCCCTGCATGTACTTTCCCTTTGATTCTCAGAAGCCGGTTTAGTTCTCCTTTCTTATCTTGTTGCAGAGCAAGACAAAGAAATCCCGTATAAAAATGTCCTATGCCTAGGCTTTCTGCCATCAGGGAGGCATTCTGATAAGCAAGATTTGTATCCTCACAGCCGAACCTGCTTTTTTCAGGGGTGTGAATAAGGAATAACGAAGTAGCGTTTCTTAAAATAGGATCTTCTCCTTTTTTATAGCTTTCATATAAATAACCGAACCGGGATAAGGAACGGTAAATATCCGGCATCAGCATTTTCATAATGGGTTTAATAAATATATGCTGGGATTTCTTTACCATAGAATGAAAAATTTCCATGGCAATCCCGATTACCTGCTTTAATTTTTCCGGGTCCGTGACCAATGTAAATTCCACTTCCTGTTGGTTGCTTGCCGTAGGGGCCCGGTAAGCTGCTTCTATTACCTGTTCCAGCATTTCCCCGGGGATCGGCTTTTTTGAAAACGCACGGTTAGACCTTCTGGCTCTGCATAATAACAGTACCTGTTCCGGAGTCGGTAGGAGCGCCTGCTCTATCTTGTGTACCTTTTGCGGAGGAAAAGAAGAATGAATGACCGCATCGGTCGGGCATACCCCTACACAATGTCCGCAGGTAATGCAATTCTGAATATTCTGAAGTTTAACTTCTGATCCCGGACTTTCCATAAAAAAAATATGCGCCGGACATATTTTCACACATCGCCCGCATTTAATGCAGGTTGTTTTATTTATTTCTAATTGTATAGCCATATTGCTTTTTACTTAATTAAGGTTGTAAATATAATAGTTTTTGATTGGTTTTACTACTTACATAAAATAACACATACTTTATACGAATAGTTATCGACAGAATTTTTATTATTTATTGTACAGTGTTAGTATACACCCAAAGATAAGCTGCCCACCACTCTCCCCTCGAAGAAGGGGAGCACCTTTTGGCGAAGCCAAAAGGGGTGGGGTTTCTTGATAACAATCCGGTTTATTTTGTCAAAAAGGTATATTAACCGTGGGTTAACCCTTCCCCCTTTTCGTAGAAAAGGGTACTTCCCTTCCCGGAAGGGAAGAGTTGGCTGGTATTTTATCTTTAGTATGCACCCAACGATAAGCAGCCCACCAACTCTCCCCTCGAAGAAGGGGAATACCTTTTGGCTTTGCCAAAAGGGGTGGGGTTTGATAATAACAATCTAATTTACCTCTCCGTTAAAAAAGGAGAGTTTTGGTAATAACCCTCTATTTCATTCCTATACTTCTATCCCCTTCATAATACCCCTTTCACAATTCCCTTAATAAAAAATGTGTGTTCATCATGAACACACAATTTTTTTTCTCTTTATTCATACCCGATATTTGTAGAGATCATTTAAATAAAAAGGCCTTTGAATTTAACCGGTCACGAGAAATAAAAATTAATTATAAACTTAAAAATGAATTTATTATGGCTATACCATATAGCATTATGAAAAGAGAGAATTTTATAAAGCCGGAAGAACCGGCCAGATTCTATGCTTGTCACCAGATAAGAAAAAGCATCAGTACTAACAAGTTTCTAGACGATATTGCCTGGGGAACTGCACTGACCAAGTCGGAAGTATACGGTGTGATTGTTTCTCTGGTGCGGGAATTAAAGAAGCACATGCTGGCAGGCAACTGTGTAGATCTGGTTGATTTCGGGAAATTCAGTTATCACATCCATAGCGCCGGAGCCATCTCGGAGGAAGCTTTTACTACGGATTTTATCCGTAAAGTAAAAGTGCATTTTGTCCCGGATGCGGAATTTGTTCCGGATGTAAAAAAAGTAGAATTTGAACGGGTTCTTCCGGTCAAAATAAAGAAGGAAATGCTACGGAGGAATAAAGAATAATTTCGTTACTACACTTCTTCCGGAGAGCAATTCCCTTATAGAAGGGAGCCGGAAGATAATCAGAGCGGGTAGTGCCAGAGTCACTATCCGCTTTTATTTTGCTTTTTTTGCCTAAAAGACTCGGCTACCTCTTTGCAGAATTTACCTGAACTCTGCAAAGAAGTCAGGTGGTCTCTGCAAAGAGGTAGGGTGAACTCTGCAAAGAGATGAGGTGAACGTTGTATAAAAAATAATTTTTAGGAAAAAAAGGGAAAAAAGTTGTTTTTCCCTAAAAGAATCGTCGATTTTAGTGTTTCTTTACTGTCTTTTGTTAAATAAAAATTTATTTTTTTTATTTAATTTTTATTTAGCTGATAGTGTCAGAAAAAGCAAGATAAGGCCACATTTCGTCAATAATTTTTTTATCCTGTCCTAGCTCCATCATTCCTTAGTCCATCTTTTTTCCATATTCATATTTTCTGACGCAGGTTGTACAGGCAAGATTACAACGATTCGTCAGCTCCAGCATGATGGTAGACGATATGCCACCTTTGTGGATTTAATCAGCTTATAATAGAAGTGCGGGCCTTTGTTTTTTATATAATAGAGCAGGTATTTATTTCCGGGAAGATAAGTTATTCTTCTTAACGCTTTTTGATTCTTGGGGTATTCATAAAATAACAATTTACACTACCACATTAGAAAGGAGAGGACTAATCAGGTAATTATGGACAAAACTTAGAGAAAATGTAAGAAAATATTCAACATGCTGATGGTGGAATGCTTTTATCTTGTTTCTATTCCTTCCTTTCCGCGGAAAGAGACGAAAAGAAATGGAGACAACCGGATCATATTTATTTTACTCTACTTATATTAAAAAGGGAAAAACTGATACATATGAAAGAAAATGATCCGGATAGGGGGCTTCAGACAATGACAAATTATCCGATGAGCTCCTCTATCAGCATCGATTCTTTTAATGGAAAAACAGAGGTGTTTAAAAATAATTCCTGCTTTTTCTTCCTTTGTTTATAACGTTACTCCGGTTTTGAAAATGGCAATTTCACGATAATTCTTTTTTTCATTATTCACCCATTCACCATTAGCAACTTGGATGATATACCGAATAAAATCCTCACCCAATTCTTCCATGATTTTATGTTCAAGCAGAACACCCGCATTAAAATCAATCCATCCCGGTTTATTTTCATATAAGGGAGTATTTGTCGATATTTTCATGGTAGGAACGAAACTGCCGAAAGGAGTTCCTCTTCCGGTAGTAAATAATACCATTTGACATCCGCTGGCTCCTAAGGCGGTCGCTGCTACCAGGTCATTACCGGGAGCACTTAAAAGATTCAATCCTTTCGTTTTAATACGGTCTCCATACATTAATACATCTCTCACCAGTGACTTTCCGCATTTCTGGGTACAACCCAATGATTTTTCTTCTAAGGTAGAAATGCCTCCGGCCTTGTTGCCAGGAGAAGGGTTTTCATATACCGGCTGTTCATTCTTTATAAAGTATTCTTTAAAATCATTGATCAGATGAACGGTTTTATCAAACATTTCCTCTGATTCACATCGGTTCATCAGGATCGTTTCCGCACCGAACATTTCCGGAACTTCTGTCAATACCGTAGTACCACCCTGAGCAACCAGAAAATCGGAAAATACCCCTAATAAAGGATTCGCCGTAATGCCGGAGAAGCCATCCGATCCACCACATTTTAATCCGACCTTTAATTCGGAAAGCGATACTTCTTCCCGTTGGTCTTTAGAAGCAAGCTCATACAGTTCGTGCATGATTTTTAACCCTTCGGCATGCTCGTCTTTTACCCGTTGAGCCACTAAAAATTTAACACGGCTTTCATCATATTCTCCAAGAAATTCCCTGAAATCATCCGGTTGGTTGTTTTCACATCCGAGTCCCATAACCAGCACGCCACCGGCATTCGGATGGAGAACAATATCCCGGAGTATTTTACGGGTGGTTTCATGGTCATCTCCTAATTGGGAACATCCGTAGTTATGTTTGAAAACTTCAATCGTGTCTACTCCTTTCAGTTCTCCGGTCTGTGCCCTGAACTCCCTGATAATACTTTCGGCCGGGCCATTTACACAGCCTACCAGTGGTACAATCCATATTTCATTCCTGATTCCCACTTCTCCGTTTTTTCTTTTATACCCCCGGAATGTGAGATTGCGGGCCGGAATATCCAGGGTTACAGTTTCCAGTTTATACTCATAATCCAGTAAACCCTCCAGATTTGTTTTTATATTTTTCTCGTTCACCAGGGTTCCTTCAGCGATTTTATCTCTTGCATGTCCGATGGCATACCCATATTTAATTACATTTTCCTGAGAAGAGAAGTCCTGTAGAGAAAACTTATGTCCTGCAGGAATTGTTTCTTTCAACGTAATTGATTTGCCATCAATATTCACCTGTTCACCGGCGGGCAGTTCATATATGGCAACTGCCACATTATCTGCCGGATTTATTTTTATATATTTTGCAGCCATATAATTAAGAGTTAAGTAGGAAAAAACTAAGGCAATAACTAAATTGTTTTATGCAGTGTACAGAACTCCCATAATCTGTACTAATTCTCCTGGTTTTTTATTATTTCTTCTGTCGTTTTCATCATTCCTTTTTCCTGGATTGATTTTATATCCTTAGCCAGTTCCTCTGTCAGGCCGGGGATTTTATTAAGGTCTTCTCCCCAGATATATTCGGAACCTAATACTCCTTGTGCTACTTTCTCCGGATCGTTTGTTTTCCACAACCTCTGGAGCAGGTCAATAATTTCTTTATCATCATTGGGAGTAATAACTTCTTTACCCCGTTTACCTCCTTTATAATATACACAAATAGCAGCCAGTCCTAACACCAGACCAACCGGTAATTTACCCATCCGTTCCAGGTACATCTTTAATCCGGGAAGATCTCTGGTCTTAAATTTCGGAAAAGAATTCAGCATAATGCTGGTAACAAAATGCTTTACAAAAGGATTCCGGAAACGATCCAGCACATCATCGGCAAACTGTTCCAGTTCTTCTTTTGGTAAATCCAGTGTAGGCAATAATTCTTCAAACATTACCTTTCTTACATATTGACCGACCACAGGATGTTCTACCGCTTCCCGGACCAGATCAAGGCCTGCCAGATAAGCAACCGGAGAGAGTACCGTATGAGGCCCGTTCAATAAAGTAACCTTTCTTTCATGATAAGGCTTTTCACTAGGGACAAAAAGTACATTTAGTCCGGCTTTATCAGCAGGAAATTCTTTGGCTATACTCTCCGGAGCCTCAATCACCCAAAGATGGAAGATTTCTCCTTTTACAACCAGTTTATCTTCTACACCGACTTTTGACAGGATTTCGTCAATATTATCCTTCGGATATCCCGGAACAATCCGGTCCACTAATGTGCTGTATACACCGCAGGAATTTTCAAACCAGTTCTTAAATTCATCGCCCAGTTTCCAGTGTGCAATATATTGTTCGATACATTTTTTTAACTCCGTTCCGTTATGAAAGATAAGTTCACAGGGAAAAATAATAAATCCCTTTTTCTGATCTCCGTCAAATGTTTTGAAACGGTGATATAATAATTGAGTTAATTTTCCGGGATAAGATCCGGCCGGCTTATCTTCAAACTTATCTTCTGCACGGAAAGTAATACCGGCTTCGGTAGTATTGGAAATAACAAAACGCATATCCGGATTCTCAGCTAGTTTCATATATTCCTCAAACTGAGTATATGGATTCAGGCCACGACTGATGACATCGATCAGTTGAATGGTATCCGCTTTTTTACCTTTATCTATGCCCTGCAGGTTTAAATGATATAAACCATCCTGCTCATTTAGCATATCAACCATTCCGGATTCGATCGGTTGAACTACCACTACGCTACTGTTGAAGTTGGCTTTTTCATTCATGTTGAAAATGATCCAGTCTACAAATGCTCTTAAGAAGTTCCCTTCTCCGAATTGAATCACACGTTCCGGATATCTTTTTGCCTGAACGCTGTCCCTGTTTAGTTTTTCCATTATAAAATATAATTAAAAAGTTTGAGGTAAAAAGTAAAAGTACGAATTGAGGTCTTCTCTCTTGCTTTATACCCTTTTATTTGTTCTTTAGTCTAATTCCGGATTAAAGAAAAAGTCGATATTTTCTTTTGTCAGGATATCCATCGGCATGAAATTTTCTTTCTTGACCGGTTGTTTCAGTACGAAATGTTTTACCAATGCCTTTATGGCAATATATCCCTGCCTTTCCGGTCGTTGTCCGATCAGGTAATGAATAACTCCCTGTTTCAAGCAGGTTACGTTTCTATCCAGTAAGTCATATCCCACAAGAGAAATATGCCGCATATTCCGTTTCTTTATATATTCACCTATGATATACGCACGGGAATTGAATATGACTGCTGCATTTGCTTTTGGATGTTGCCGGAAAAAATGATCCAATATTTCATCACATGCCTTTTCATCCGATGCATTTAGTTGTACTTCATGGACAGTAAAATCAGAAGGATGGGTTTTCAGGTAAGAAAGGAAGCCTAATTCTCTCAGACTTGTCTGGTTGGAGGGACTTTGAGCTTGCCTCATCATCCTGAATAATATTATTTCTTCTTTATTACAAATGTTTTCAGTCAATAATTTTGCTGCCAGATACCCACTTTGATAAGAATTTTGTCCTAAATAAGTAAGGGGATTCGTATCGGCAAGGGTAGAATCCAGAAAAACATAAGGAATTTCATCTTTCTCCAGGGTTCGGATAAATTTTAGTGTAATTTCTTTAAATGTCGGGACCAGAAGAACTGCATCCGGTTTTATTGCCGGAAGTTCATTAATAACATGCTGGAATGAAGTTTCCTCAAATTGGTCGAAATAATGCATCTGAATGGTGATATTCCAGTCTCCGAATTCTTCTGCTGCCTGGGCAATTCCGGTTTCTACCGATTCAAAATATTCTCCTTTTTCGTAACTGGGAAGAACACAGATAAAAGTATATGCCTTTTTAGAAGCAAGTGTACTGGCAAAAACATTGGGATGATAATCGATTTCTTTTAAAATTTCCATAATTTTTGCCCGGCTTTTTTCCGATACTTCTCCTCTATTATGCAAAACCCGGTCCACCGTGCCGGCTGATACGCCCGCTAGTTTTGCAATGTCTTTTATTCTGTATTTTTTAGGTAGCTCTTTCACCGTATTATTAAAAATGTGTATTAAATTATAATTTGTGGTCGCACACGAATAATAAATCTAAATTTTTTTGCTACAAATATAGAAATATTTTTGTATTTCAAGAACAATTAGTATCTTCGTGTGCGAACACGAATGGGTGTTCCGGGATGTATATATGCTGTTTAATTTATTGTAATTTAAATAATTATATTTTGTTTCCTTATTAAAAATAAATTGTAAGCAGATGCATTTTTATGAAAAAATAATGTTTTTTTCCGGATATTTAAAGACAAAAACAGTCTTTTTTCCGGAATTCCGGAGGAATAAATAATTAATTTAATATACCCTTTTATGAAAAAGTTTTTGGACAAAGATTTTTTACTGGAAACAGAGACCTCTAAAAAATTGTATCATGAGCATGCGGCAAAAATGCCTATTATTGATTATCACTGTCATTTAAATCCGGAGTTTATTGCCAAAGACCGCAAATTTGAAAATTTAGGCCAGATTTGGCTGGAGGGAGACCACTACAAATGGCGGGCCATGCGGACGAATGGTGTAGATGAGCGGTATTGTACAGGAAAGGATACTACCTGGTATGAAAAATATGAAAAATGGGCGGAAACAGTTCCTTATACCATGCGTAATCCATTATACCACTGGACTCATCTTGAATTAAAGACAGCATTTGGTGTAGAGAAAATTTTAAAACCGGAAACAGCCCGGGAGATTTATGATGAATGTACGGAAAAATTACAGACACCGGAGTTTTCAGCAAGAGGATTAATGAAAAAATATAATGTGCAGGTGGTTTGTACTACAGATGATCCCATCGATTCTCTGGAATATCATATAGCCCTGAAAAATGAAGGTTTTGAAATTCAGGTATTGCCTACCTGGCGACCGGACAAAGCAATGGCTGTAGAAAACCCGGCTAATTTCCGTACCTATGTGGAGAAATTATCTGAGGTTTCCGGAGTTACCATCACTAAGTTTCAAGATTTGATTGAAGCGTTGCAGGTGCGGCATGATTTCTTTGCAAAAGTAGGATGCAAATTGTCTGACCATGGAATAGAAGAATTTTATGCTGAAGATTATACTCAGGCAGAAATTAATGCTATATATAATAAGGTATATGGTGGAAATGACCTGACCAAAAAGGAAATCCTTAAATTTAAATCCGCTATGATGGTGGAATTTGCAATTATGGACCATGCAAAAGGCTGGACACAACAATTCCATTATGGCGCTATCCGTGACAATAATACCCGCTTGTTTAATCAACTGGGACCGGATACCGGATTTGACTCTATCGGTGACTTTACGGTAGCCAAAAAGATGTCTAAATTCCTAAATCGGCTGGATACGGAAAATAAATTGGCAAAGACTATTCTATATAATCTGAATCCCCGTGATAATGATTTAATCGCTACCATGATCGGTAATTTCCAGGATGGTTCGGTTGCCGGCAAAATGCAGTTCGGCTCCGGATGGTGGTTTCTGGATCAGAAGCCCGGGATGGAAGCGCAAATGAATTCATTATCCGTACTTGGATTATTAAGCCGCTTTGTCGGAATGTTAACGGATTCCCGCAGTTTCTTATCTTATCCCCGTCATGAGTATTTCCGTAGAATTCTCTGTAACCTGATCGGAAAAGATGTCGAAAGCGGACAGTTGCCGGAAAGTGAAATCGGATTTTTAGGAAAAATGGTGGAAAATATTTCTTATAATAACGCAAAGAATTTCTTTAATTTTTAAAATCATCTTCTTTTCTATGATAAAGTAGGAGAGAAGAGATTTTTCTATAAATCCACTAAATCCGTCAATATTTGCACAATATTACCCTATTTTTGGAATTATTTTGTACTTTTTATTTGTAAGAACTATCTATTTTTGAAATCTGAAAAATAATTATTTATCACATAAGAAACAATGAGTAAGAAAATTGTAACGCTGGGAGAAATTATGCTCCGTTTATCAACTCCGGGAAATACTCGGTTTGTTCAATCGGATGTTTTTGATGTTGTATATGGAGGAGGAGAAGCAAATGTCGCGGTTAGTTGTGCCAATTATGGCCACGATGCGTATTTTGTTACAAAATTGCCTGCACATGAAATCGGTCAGTCTGCCGTTAATGCGTTGCGCAAATATGGTGTAAAAACCGATTTTATTGCCCGTGGTGGTGACAGGGTAGGAATTTATTATCTGGAAACCGGAGCTTCCATGCGCCCCAGTAAAGTAATTTATGACCGAGCCAATTCTGCCATTGCGGAAGCTGATGTGGCTGATTTTGATTTTGATGCTATTATGCAGGGTGCGGATTGGTTTCATTGGTCCGGGATTACACCTGCTATCTCCGATAAAGCGGCAGAATTGACAAAACTGGCTTGTGAAGCTGCAAAACGCCATGGAGTTACGGTTTCTGTCGATCTTAATTTCCGTAAAAAACTTTGGACAAAAGAAAAAGCGCAATCTATTATGCGCCCTTTAATGCAATATGTTGATGTGTGTATCGGAAATGAAGAAGATGCCGAACTTTGCCTGGGCTTTAAGCCGGATGCGGATGTAGAAGCCGGACATACCGATGCGGAAGGATACAAAGGTATTTTTATGCAAATGGCGGAAGAGTTTGATTTCAAATATGTCATTTCTACTTTGCGGGAATCGTTTTCTGCAACTCATAACGGTTGGAAAGCAATGATTTATGATGGAAAAGAATTTTACACATCAAAAAGATATGATATTAATCCGATTATAGACCGGGTAGGAGGAGGAGACTCTTTTTCCGGTGGGATTATTCATGGACTACTAACTAAACCGAATCAGGGAGAAGCCTTGGAGTTCGCAGTAGCAGCTTCGGCATTGAAACATACCATCAATGGTGATTTCAATCTGGTATCTGTGGAAGAAGTAGAAGCACTTGCCGGTGGCGATGCCAGTGGAAGAGTGCAAAGATAATTCTTCAATTATAATTTATCAGTTATTCATTGAACAATAAAGAAAATGCGTTTTAATAAAATACAAGTATTGACAGCCATGGCAGAAACAGGAATGGTTCCTGTTTTTTACCATAAAGATACAGAAGTAGCGAAAAAGGTATTGAAAGCCTGTTATGAAGGAGGAGTAAGGGCATTTGAATTTACCAATCGGGGCGATTTCGCACAGGAAGTATTCGGAGAATTAGTAAAATTCGCAGCAAAAGAATGTCCGGAAATGATAATGGGCATCGGATCTATTGTGGATCCTGCTACTGCTGCACTGTATATTCAATTAGGTGCTAATTTCGTAGTCGGTCCGTTGTTTAATCCGGAGATTGCAAAAGTCTGCAATCGTCGTTTAATTCCTTATACCCCAGGATGTGCTACTGTTTCGGAAGTCGGATTTGCTCAGGAAATGGGTTGTGACCTCATAAAGATTTTTCCGGGTGACGTAACCGGGCCTGCTTTGGTGAAAGGATTGAAAGCTCCGATGCCCTGGTCACAATTAATGGTCACAGGAGGAGTGAAGCCGGAAGAAGAAAACCTGAAAGGCTGGTTCGGTGCCGGAGTTACGTGTGTGGGAATGGGGTCGAACTTATTTCCTGCCGATTTAATAAAATCGGAAAATTGGGGTGGTATTACGGAATTATGCAGGAATGCCTTAGATATAATCAAAAAAATAAAAAAGTAATGTATGAGTAATCTTGGAAAAACACAATCGAAAATGACAAAGTACAGATGGGCTATCTGTAGCATGTTATTTTTCGCAACCACAATCAATTATCTCGACCGTCAGGTATTGTCCCTGACCTGGAGTGATTTTATTGCTCCCGAATTCCATTGGACCAACAATGATTATGGGACTATTACCGCTCTCTTTTCCATTTTTTATGCCCTTAGTATGCTGTTTGCCGGTCGTTTTGTTGACTGGATGGACACCAAAAAAGGTTTCCTTTGGGCAATTGGGATATGGTCTTTCGGAGCCTGTTTGCACGCATTCTGCGGAATTGCTACTTCCGGAATTACAACCGGCAACTGGTTTGTAGGCTTTGAAGGAGCAAAAGATGCAATTGCTACCGTAAGTGACATCGGATTTGTAATAAATGTAAGTGTTGCCCTATTTATTTTTGCCCGTTTTGTGTTGGCTCTTGGAGAAGCCGGTAACTTCCCGGCTGCGATAAAAGCCACTGCAGAATACTTTCCGAAAAAGGACCGCGCTTTTGCAACCAGTATTTTCAACGCCGGAGCTACTGTAGGTGCATTAGCTGCTCCCATTTCTATTCCTTTTATTGCAAAAGCATGGGGTTGGGAAATGGCCTTTATTATTATCGGAGCTCTTGGCTTCGTCTGGATGGGATTCTGGGTATTTGTATATAGTAAACCCGAAAAAAGCAAAAATGTAAATGCGGCTGAATTAGCCTATATTCAACAAGATAAAGATTCGCATGACCAGACAGAAGAAGCCGTAGAGGCAGGACAAAGAAAAAAAATATCTTTTAAGGATTGTTTTAAATATAAACAGACCTGGGCGTTTGCCATCGGAAAATTTATGACAGATGGAGTCTGGTGGTTTTTCTTATTCTGGGCACTGGCCTATCTCAAGTCCGTATATGGAATGAGTTCTACGGAGGCCGCTCTCCCGTTATTTGTTCTTTATATGATTACTTTATTATCTATCATCGGAGGATGGTTGCCTTCGTATTTTGTAGAAAAGAAAGGAATGAATCCTTATGCCGGAAGAATGAGAGCAATGCTAATCTTTGCTTTCTTCCCTCTCTTGGCTCTTCTGGCTCAGCCTTTGGGTGGATATTCCTACTGGATTCCGGTGATTATCATCGGTATTGCCGGAGCAGCACATCAGGCATGGTCTGCAAATATCTTTTCTACCGTCGGAGATATGTTCCCTAAATCGGCCATTGCTACGATTACGGGAATTGGCGGAATGGCAGGAGGTGTCGGATCGTTCCTGATCAATAAAAGTTCAGGTGCATTATTTGATTATACCCACCTGCACTGGACAACCATTGACGGAGTTCCTCTGCTCGAAAAATTCCCTCAGTATATCAATGAAAGAATGCCGGAAAATTTCCTGGAAGGTTTAAGGGCTACAGGGGCGGAAGTCATTGATGGAATCAACAGTGGCTATATGATTATTTTCTCCGTGTGTGCAGTGGCTTACCTTATTGGCTGGGTAATAATGAAAACGCTGGTGCCTAAATATAAACCGATTGTGTTAGAATAAAATTATGTTAGATAGTATAAAAAAGAGATTGTGTAGAAACAATCTCTTTTTTTATATAGAATAAGTTTACTTTTTATGAATGTTGAGTAACGTTTCTTTATAAAAGTAGATATTCAGTGTGTTTGTTGTGTGAATGTAAAAATAGATTAAGCATATTTGTTTTATTATTAAGCTTTTATTGCTTTCTGTTATGCAATCGTTTGCACAGAAAATCCATGCCTTTTCTTTCCACCTCCTTTTATTAATAAAATATTCTTCCCACCTTTGATATTTATATTAACCAAATTAAGTTTTAAGGACATGAAGGATTTTTACTTAAAGATAAAATCGTTTTTTTTATCTTTTGTTTTTATTTTATCCGCTACGAATCTCTTTTCTCAGGTTCCGTTGAACAGTACGGATGTAATGCTACAAGGTTTTTACTGGAATTCTTTCTCAGAAACAAGATGGAATCAGCTTACTCAGCAGGCCGAGGAACTTTCCTCCTATTTTGATATGCTTTGGTTGCCTCCTTCCGCAGCAGCAGAGGGCGGGAATTATAATAATATGGGTTATCATCCTCTGCAATGGTCTAACCAGAATAGCACATGGGGAACGGAAGAAGAACTTAAAACCCTTATCAATTCGTTAAAAGCAGGCGG
>JAJQEC010000119.1 GCA_021201815.1 Candidatus Azobacteroides sp.
TTTTTTAGCAAAACAAATTTGATTATTTACATAGTATCTTCTTCGAGGGGAGAAATTATTTTTAATTAAAGCATAAATATATATTTGTGCCTTTATTTTCTTCGGATTCAATTTGATAGGTAATTTCGTTTTTTTCCAGGATCCGCAATGCAATGGATAATCCGATGCCACTTCCTTGTATGGAACTGGTATTTTCTGCTCGGTAAAAAGGCGTACTGATATATTCGAGTTGTTCTTTCGGAATGCCTATTCCATGATCTTTTATCAGTAAATAAAGAGCGTTGTTTTCTTTATAAATGCCGATTTCAACAGGTTTATCTTTTGAATATTTTACAGCGTTTTCTATCAGGTTATACAATGCCATTAATAATTGTGTATAATCTTTTGTGATATTCATATAAGATTCCTCTTCCGGAAGAATGGATATATTTACCAGAATCTTTGCGTTTCTATAGCCTGATTGTATTTTACCTATAATTTCCCAGATTATTTCATCTAATCGGATAGGAGTTGAAATATCGGAATTATTGTTTTCTCTTAAATCGGAGATAATGATAAGGGTATTTAGTATTTCTTCCAGTTGATAAATCTGTTTGATGAGTAAATCGGATAATTCTCTATATTCCTGTTGTGTGCGGTCTTTTAAAGAAAAGACTTCCAGGTTTCCAAGCATAGATGCGAGGGGTGTTTTAAATTCATGGGATACATAATTTACAAAATTCTTCTGGATGACGAAGCTTTCGGAAATTCGTTTTAATAAGTCATTAAAAGTGTCAATTAACTTTTGTAGTTCATCCTTGGTTTCCGGAGATTTGATGGAAACATTCAGGTTATTGGTGGAGATATTCTGTACTTGGCTTATTACTTTATTAAAAGGCTTGTATGCCAGATAGGCCATCCATCGGCTTAAACCGATAATCCCTAAGATTCCTATGCATAAAGCAATACCTAATATCCAAAGTAACAGGTTCATCTGGTTTGATAAAACCGATTTCTTCTCTTTCGTGATGACAACAAAATCTCCCTGATTGTCTTTATAAAACATTCCGAAACAGATAAAGTCATCATAGGAAAATCTTACTTCTCCTTTTTTTCTTATTTCTTCCAGATATTCCACAGGAACTACCGCTTCTTCAGAACCATAACTGATCTTATTTTCGGCATTATATATGTGATAAAAAGGATTTAATACCTGTTCTTTAAACTGTTCTTTAATGACTGCAAAATCTTCTTTATTTAATTCATCTTCTTCCAGAAAAAACCAGGCGGTAATGTAGGATGTTTTTTCGAGATTTATATATAATGCTTTTTTTGTGTTTTTTTCATAGAGGGTATATATTAATAAAGAAATAATCGTAAAGATTATTCCGAAAACAATGGAAGAATAGAGGCTCAGGCGGGTCTGGACTTTCATAATATTTTCTTTGGAAATAGAAAGGCAGGAGGTAGTAAGGACACAGTTTTATTCTTCACAACTGATCATATAACCTCTTCCTTTTATTGTTTTAATGAGTTTAGGCATTCCTTCCTTGTCGATTTTATGGCGCAGGTAAGAAATATAGACATCTACTACATTCGTATTGGTATCATAGTTTACTCCCCAGACATTATCCAGAATCTGTGTGCGGGAAAGAACTTTATTCTCATTTTCCATTAATAATTTCAGTAATTTGAATTCCTGAAAAGTCAGTTTAATTTCTTCTTTATTCCGTTCTATTTTATGTTGTTCTATATGAAGCTTTAAATCACTGCATTTCAATATGGATGTCGAAGCCTGATAGTTCATCTTTGAACGGCGTGTAAGGGCATTGATCCGGGCAATTAATTCTTTGAAATGAAAGGGTTTTTCCAGGTAATCATCGGCTCCCAGATTAAGGGCTTTGACTTTGTCATCCGGTTCTCCTAAGGCACTCAATACCAGAATGGGTGTATTTATTTTTTTATATCGGGTGTATTGAATCAGTTCCATTCCGTCAATATCCGGAAGCATAATATCAAACAGGAACAGATCCCATTCTTTCTGGATAATCAGGGAACGGGCATCTACTCCGTTTTCGGCTAGGACTACCGTATATCCGCTTTCTTCCAGCCCTTTAAGGATAAATTCACTGATGCGCTGATTATCTTCTACTAAAAGTAACTCCATATTGATATTGCATTTTAGTGTATAAAAATAATAAATATTCCCATGTAAAAAAGAAAGAGGGTAAATTGTTCAAAAAAGTTTTTAATGAATCGGATATACTGTTTTTTCTTTTTATGATTTTTTACCCATGCTTTTTAAATCTTTTATCTTTCCGGTAAGCAAAATAAAATACTTGTGGGAGAACAGTGAAAGATAATAACATACAAATAATAATCCCTCCTACGATCATGATAGCCAGAGGCTTCTGTACTTCGGATCCCATTCCGTTGGAGAGAGCTGCCGGAAGAAGGCCCATGGATCCCATAAGAGCAATCATCAGGATAGGCCTGATACGGCTTTTTATGGCTTCGTCAATACCTAATCGCAGATTTCTTGTATGCAATACGCGTTTTTTCATTAATACAATAAGCAGAATACTATTTATGGCAGTGATCCCGAAAAGGATAATAAAACCGACACCTGCGGATATGCCAAAAACCGTTCCGGTAATCCACAAAGAAATAAATCCTCCGATAAAAGCATAGGGAATGGCACTGGCTGCAATAAGGGTATCTTTTACCGTTCCGAAATTCATATATAAAAGGAATAAAATCAGCAATACGACTGCCGGAATGATAACCATCAATCTACTTGTTGCTCTTTGCTGACTTTCAAATTCTCCGGCCCATACCATTTTATTTTCATGAGGCAGGGTAATGTTTTCTTTTACTTTTTTCTGAGCTTCCGCAACAGTGGAACCCATGTCCCTGTCCCGGACACTAAATCCTATTCCTACATACCGGCTGCTTCCGTCCCGGTAAATAAAAGTCGGTCCTGTTATAAACTGAATATCGGCAATCTCTTTTAATGGTACATATTTTCCATCCATAGACGGAATAAGGATATTGCCTATTTTGTCTTCGTTATCTCGGTAGTCTTTTTGAAAACGAATTTGTACATCAAATGTTCGTTCTCCTTCATAAAACTGTGTTGCAGCTTTTCCACCGATTGCCATTTCCACGACAGCCTGTGCATCTGCCATGGATACAGCGTAACGTGCCATGCGTGATTCTTCCAGTTTAATCTGTAATTCCGGTAATCCTATGCTGCGGAAAACGTTGACATCTTCTATTTCCCGGATATCTTTAATAATAGCAGCGGTCTGGTCTGCTAACTCTTCTAACTGATGAAGATCATTTCCGTATATTTTTATTACAAGGGCACTTTTTACCCCGGCTACATATTCCTCTACATTGTCCTGTATCGGCTGACTGAAAGCCAGGATAACACCAGGATATATATTCAGGGATTCGGTTATTTCATTTAGTAAATTATCCTTTTTTATTTTTCTTTTCCATTCATTTTCGGGTTTTAACTGAGCGTGAAATTCGATATTAAAAAAGCCTGTGGGATCAGTTCCGTCATTAGGCCTTCCGGTCTGGGAAAGAACAAACTCAATTTCATCAAACTTACGGAGTTCTTTTTTCATTTCTTTGGTGATGTCTACTGCTTCATCCAGGTTAATGCTGTTGGGTAGTGTTGCCCGTATGTAAATTGCTCCTTCGTTCATACTTGGAATAAATTCAGTTCCCCAGAAATTGAACCGGACAACACATAAAGTGAGTAAAATACAGAATCCGATAATGGTTTGTTTGCGGTATTTTGTACTTATTTTATATATTTCGTAAATAAGGTTGCTGCCTTTACGGCTTATAAAATTTGATTTTTCCTTTACCGGTTTCTTAAGCATCACTTTGCACATAACCGGTACATAGGTTAAGGATAGAATAAGGGAACCTAAAAGTGCATAGCCTAATGTAAAAGCTAATGGAGAGAACATTTTTCCTTCTACTTTCCGGAAAGAGAAAATAGGGAAAAGAGCAACTATCAGAATAATCTGTGCAAAAAAGATGTGAGAAGCCACACTGCCGGCACTTTTTTTTATCATTCCGTTTTTGGATACTTTTTCAAAGTTAGCTCCCAGTTTTTCAGACTGTTTGACCATCGTTACGAAAATTATTTCTACAATAACGAGTGTCCCCTCCAGCAATAATCCGAAATCCAGGGCACCCATGGAAATAAGATTTGCGGGAAGACCTTGTATGCGTAACATAACAATGGCGAATAAAAAGGATAAAGGAATAACGCTGGCCACCAGGAGGGTTGTTCTCCAGTTAAACAAGAAAATAAAAACGATAAGAGAAACCAGAATAATCCCTTCAAGTAAGTTTTTCATTACTGTATTAACGGTCGTATTCACTAATGTGGTCCGGTCTAAAAAGGGTACGATTTTCACTTCTTCCGGTAAGATGCGAGAGTTTAATTCGTCTATTTTTACTTTCAGGTTTTCAATCACTTCTCCCGGATTTTGTCCTCGTAACATGATTACGATTCCCTGCACGACATCATCCTCATCATCCAGTCCGACCTGTCCTAGTCTTGGTTTGGAAGACACATTTACTGTGGCAACCTGTTTTACCCGAATCGGGGTACCTCCTTTTACTTCAATAAGGATATTTTCAATATCTTCAATGCTTTCCAGTAAGCCGATTCCTCTTACCACATATGCCTGGCTTCCTTTTTGGATAATATCTCCTCCTACATTGATATTGCTGTTTGAAACCGCTTCGTACACTTCCATAGGAGATAAATCGTAATTACTGAGTTCTATCGGATTTACGCTTATCTCAAATATTTTTTCTTCTCCGCCGAAACTTGCAATACTGGCTACTCCCGGTACGGAAAGAAGTTCTCTTTCCACTACCCATTCATTAATGGCTGCTACTTCACGGATTGGTAGATTGCTTTTCAATCCATACCGATAAATTTCACCGGTTGCTCCGGAAGGTGGTTCTATGGATGCGTCCGCTCCTTCCGGTAAATCCAGATCCTGCATCCGGTTGGAAGAATACTGCTGAGCAAAAAAATCATCCACTCCATCTTCAAAAATAACTGTCACAACAGAGAGGCCGAATAAAGAAGTAGAGCGCACGTCTGTTTTCCGGGGAATCGTATTCATTTCCCTCATAATAGGTAAAGTAACGAATTTTTCCACTTCTTCCGCACTTCTTCCCGGCCATTGAGTAATGATACGTACCCGTGTATTTGTTACATCCGGATAGGCTTCGATCGGGGTATTAATGAAACATATGATACCCACAACGAACAGAAGAAAGGTAAGAAAAAGAATCAGGACATGATTCCGGAGGGAAAAAGCGATAATATTTTCAACAAATTTATGCATGATAAATGTTATTATTCTATAATTTTAACATTAGGAATAATATATTATTCCTACAGAGGTTTTTTAAAATTCTTTCAATCCTGTATAAATAAGCAATTGGTTTCGGATTACGATTTCTTCATTTTCCGATAATCCTGCAGAAAGGTAAGTGGTTCCCTGATAGTGTCCTTTTAATTTAACTTCCTTTATTTGAAATGCTTCTTCTCCTTCCCTGACTACTATAAAATATTTGTTGTCATCAAAAATAAGCGCATCGGAAGGAACAGATATAAACGGTTGATTTTCCTCATTTTTTAATGTAACGATGACAGCCATCTCCGGCTTGAATTTCAGATCTTTATTTACCATTCGGATACGGGCTTTCAATACTTTTTCTTCCGGGTCAAAAACCTGGGATAACGTATGGATTTTTCCTTTGAATATTTCATCCGGGTAGGAGAGGGTACGGATTTCTACTTCCATTCCTTCTTTTACATGTAACAGGTCTCCGGCGTATACATTCGCTGTGATCCATACCGTGCTTAGATCTGCTACTGTAAACAAAGGTTCACTTTCCATAGATACGGAACTTCCGGAAGCTACGCTTTTTCCTACAATATAACCGGATATAGGAGCATGGATAGAGAAAGTTCCGTTCCCTTTGTTTGTTCCATATACAGCCATGTCATTTTTAATTCGTTGAAGTGAGCTCTTTACTTGTAACAGGTTGTTTTTTGCTTCCAGTAATTCTTTTTCAGATAACATATTGTCATCAAATAAAGATTATGCGGTTTGTAGTTCTCTTTCTGCAATTTTTATTTCCGATTCCAGCATGAGTTGTTCGGAGTGTAAATTACTTAATTCTGTGCTACGTATATCCAACAGATTTTGTCCTTTCGCGACTTTATCGCCTAACGAAAAATAAGTTCTTTCTACAACACCGCTTATCAGGGGAACATAGTTTACTACTTTGTCCGGGTCATATTCTACTTTTCCGGATAAATTCCACTCTTCTTTCTGATAAGTTAAGGTAGCATTCGTTGTTTTTATATTTTGCAAAAATGCTTCTTTATTTTTTTCTATTCCATTATCATCAGGAGAAGAGGAGCAACCAAAGACTATCGTTATAATATAAAAAGCAAAACCTGCTGTTTTTATTGATCTTTTCATTCTTTATAATATTATTTTATAATTCTTTTCCTATTGTATATTTTAGTTCTTCTATCTGTAAGCGAAGGTTTTTTTCAGCATTCAGAATGATTTGTTTATTATTTTTATATGCTTCCATAAAATCTATGTATTCCAACATGCTGATATTTCTGTTAAGTAAATTTCTGCCGTATATTTCCAACATACCATCCAATTCATTCAGAAGTTCATCATCGGTAATCGTTTTATATAGGTTATATGCTGTTTCGTAATTGTTATAGGCAGAAACAATTTCCTGTTGTAATTGCAGCCGGAATTGTTTTTCCAGAATTTTTGTCTGCTGAGTCTGGATTTTTGCAATTTTGATATTTCCCTGATTACGGTTGAAGAGAGGAAGGTCCATGCTTATTCCGAATCCGACAAAATCTTTCCATACTCCTCCGTATCTGTCATAATTTACATTTAATTCCAGATCCGGGATAGCCATGGCTTTTTCATATTTCAGATTTCTAAGAGAATATTCATGTTGAGCCTTATAGAATTTATTTTCAGGACGGTATTCAAATGCAGTTTCAAATAATCCGTTCAGGTTCAGGCTTTCCGGTAAAATATATTTTACAGGTTCCGATACTATTTCTATTTGAAATAAAGGATCATATCCTAACAGTATTTTCAATTGTTTTCGGTTTTCTTCCAATTCTGTTAGAAGTTCATAGGTTTCATTTTCATATTCCAGTTGTGAAGATCTTAGGCGAAGAAGTTCGCTTTTGGGAATGTTTCCTTCATTTACCTGTTTTTTATAAGCTTCTGTTAGCTGGGACAGGTAATCTTTTTGAGTTTCCAGTACCTTTAAATAAGCTTGTTGATAAATAATTTCATTGATTATTTTTCTTAATTCTATTTTAAGGCCACGTAGAATTTCCTCAAATTCCTGGATAGATATTTCTTTTGCAAATTTCTCTCTTTCAACCAATTTTCCTCTTTTACCTGCGGTGAGTAAGAGTTGGGTTAATTCAATATTAAATTCTGTGTTTTTTCCTACACTACCAAATAAAGGGGGAATTACTGTTTCTTCTCCTTCTCTTTGTTTATCGGAGCTCCATAAATTTACCTGGTTAATGGAAATATTCGGATTTTCCCATAATTTTGCTTGAGTAATTACCGCTTCAGCAATATCAATATTAAGTTTCTCTGAAATAATACTTAAATTGTTTTCCAAAAAAATGGATTCGATTTCTTCTGGTTTCAATTTAAGAAAAATTGTTTCTGCTTGTAAAGAGAAGATAGATATTTTCAAAAAGATGGAAAACACTAACAGATACTTTTTCATATATCACCTACTATATAATTGATTAGAAGCACAAAAGTATTCTTTTAATATTAACCGGATTTTAGAATAAAATTAAAGATCTATTATGGAAACATTAGAAATAGATTAAAAGATTACCTTTATTATTAATATATAATAGAAATATAAATTATGATCTTTTTACTTTTATTTCTTAAAATAAGCAATTAAATATTAATTTTTTTATTTAAAATAATTATATTGATTATTTTTACAAAATAGATTATTGATATTCGTAATGATTTTTTTTCTAATGCAAAATGGGCTAATTGTGGTAAGGAAAATATGCTCAAAAAATAACATGCCTTTCCTGTAAACTACCTACTTTTGTTTCATATGCTAATTTTATGTGAGTATATCCGGTTTGTATTCCGGATTTTTAGGTGTATTTAAAGTATATTTTCCTTAAAATATGTGTTTAGGAAAAATATTTTATCCATAGAGGTTACAGATTTTCCATTTATTATATTGATATTCTTTTCAAAATGATTAAAAGGGTAAGGTTGTAAACTTTTGGAATGAGGATGATTATATAAGGTAAGGTTATTAATTATTTTAGTTTTATTCTATTTTGAATATAGTGTATTTATAAAATTAATGAGGAATAACCTATGAATATGAATTTAAACGGCCAACTTGTTGATGCAATCAGAGTTGCTGTACCCCATGGAACCAATATTGCAAATTTGCTGATGGATATGTTGTGTATTAGCAAGGATGCAGTGTATAGAAGAATACGAGGAGATGTATCTTTTACACTAGAGGAATTATCAGTTTTATCAGAAAAGTTAAATATTTCTCTTGATAATGTACTAGGGCTGGCAAATAAAGAAAGAGGTATTTTTAATTTGAATTTATTTCATCAACCGGAATCTGTTAATGATCATATTACTTTATTAAAAAACCGAATTTCTTTTTGCAAAGATATTGCCATAGATCCTGCGGCAAAAGCCATCATAGCTTGTGATATTCTTCCACCTACTTTTTGTTTTAAATATGATAAATTAAGGAGATTTTATCTTTATCGTTGGTTATTTCAGAATCAAATAATTGATAGTTTAACTCCGATGTCTGATCTTGGCAGTTATCCTGAATTTGATGAAGTGGCAAAGAATTTAACTGCTCAATTCACGAAAATTCCAACATTAGAATTGATTATTGATAATAAGATTTTTACTTCTTTTGTACAGGAAGTGCTATATTTCATAAAACTGGAACTTATTAGTAAAGAGGAAATTAATGATATCCGGAAAGAATTGGATGAGTTAATATCTTCTACAGAAATATCTATTGCGAAAGGAAGAGATGTTAAGTCAGAAGGACAGGAGATAGTAGTATATTTATCTGATATTAATATTGAAAATTCTAATTACTATTACGAGAATTCTATCTTTTCTGCAGCAGAATATGTTTTGTATTCTAATAATACGATCCATACTAAAAATCCGGAAGTTTGTCAGGTACAAAAGGAATGGATGAAAATCCTGAAAAGATTTTCTACTATTATCACTCATAGTGGTGAAATTTACCGGAGAAGTTTCTTTAATAACCAAAAAAGGCTGGTAAAAGAAATGTTTGATTCTTATTCATAATTTTTTGTGTGTAATAATTTATTGTCTTTTATAAAATAAGCTAATCAGGGAGGAGGTATAATGGAGGTTACAGAAGCAAAAAGAAATTTGAATAAACAATTAATCAAAGCTATTAAAGAAGTTCTTCCACCAAATAAGAGTTTGCCAAATCTCTTGATGGAAATGCTGTATGTCAGTAAGGATGTTGTTTATAGAAGGATAAGAGGAGATGTTTCTTTTACATTGGAAGAGTTATCTGTGTTATCGGAAAAATTAAACCTTTCCTTAGATAATGTATTAGGCCTGGCAAATAAAGATAATGCAGTTTTTGATTTGAAAACTCTCAGGCTTCCAACTTGTTTAGAGGATTATTTAAGGATGTTGCAGGAATATAATAGTATTCTGGAAAAACTTATTGAATCCTCATTTTCTAAAGTAAAGATAGCATATGATACTATTCCCCAGATTTTGTATTTAAATTATCCCCATCTTACTAAATTCCGTTTATATCGCTGGTGTTTTCAAAGTAGTACTGATAATAAAGTTATACCATTTTCCACTATTCAACTAAATAAAGATTTTGAGAATGTAAGAAATAGTTATATACAAAATACATACAAAGTAAATAGCATAGAACTTATATTGGGTCAAAATGCTTTTTTATCATTTGTCAATGAAATTTCTTATTTCAGGAAGATTGAATTGATTAATGATGAGGATATGGGATATATTAAAAAAGACCTGGAAGATTTATTGATTTTTATAGAATCCATTGCAGCAACCGGAAAACATCCGGTTTCAAAAAAAGATATTGTCATTTATCTGTCTAATATTAATATAAGATCTTCTTATTATTATTTTGAATGTAAGAATTTTGAATCATCTAATTTCATGGTTTATTCCGGTAATATTATCAGGACACAAAATGATAAGGTGTGTAAAGTCCAGAAAGACTGGATTGAAAATATGAAGAGATTTTCTACTTTAATTACAAATAGTGGGGAAATTTACCGGCGGAACTTTTTCAATAGTCAAAGAAAACTAATAGAAGAGATTTTAAAATAATATCTAAATACTTTGTGGATTGTTTTCTGATATATTAATTCAGGTTCTACCAATTTTTATAATTATCAGAACAATTTTTGTATTTTTTATTGACAGGTATACAATTTCCTTTTAAAATTTTTCTCATACTGTTTTAGATTTGATTGTAAAGAAACTTATTACAATTAAGAAATTTAAATTTCTGGTTTTTTATTATTTCTTTAAAAAATCAGGTATAAGGATCAATCTCATCTTATGCAATCTAAAATTGCAGCTATATAAATTCTTTCAGTATATTAATATGAAAGTTTTTTAAGTTCTATAAAACTTTTCCCAGCATAACTTTTCGTTAATTAGGTGTAAAAAAAATAAAAAGCCGAAAACTTCATTCTTTCTGTTTGTTATTATATTATTTGTTTTAAAAAATAATATAAAACATATTAGCTATGGGTAAAAAGGTTGCAGATCAATTGGTTGAAGCTTTAGAAAAATCAGGGGTTAAAAGAATTTATGCGGTTACAGGAGATAGTTTGAATGAAGTGAATGATGCTGTACGAAGAAAAGATAATATAGAGTGGGTACATGTAAGGCATGAAGAAGTCGGAGCTTTTGCGGCAGCTGCAGAAGGAGACCTGAATGGGATTGGTTGTTGTGCCGGGAGCAGCGGACCGGGACATATACATTTAATTAATGGTCTTTATGAAGCCCATCGTAGTGATATTCCTGTTTTTGCTATTGCATCTATGTGTCCTTCTTCGGAAATGGGAACTTCGTATTTTCAGGAAACCAATCCAATGCGTCTGTTTAGTGATTGCAGTGGATATAATGAAGTTGCTACTACTCCGGTGCAATTTTCGAGGATGTTACAGGCTTCCTTACAACATGCAATCCACAAAAAAGATGTTTCTGTTATCGGCTTACCTGGAGATCTTGCTGCGAATACAGCTATAGATAGTCCTACTGCTTCTTTTGCTATTCCGTCACAAAGTATTTGCTGTCCGGAAAGCAATAATCTGAAAGCTGCTGCAGAAATGATTAACCAAGCAGATAAAATAACAATATATTGTGGGATCGGTGCCAAAGATGCACATAAGGAACTGATCGAATTAGCCGGTATGTTAAAAGCTCCTGTTGGTTATACATTCAGATCCAAAATGGCTATTCAGTATAATAATCCATATGAAGTTGGTATGACAGGTTTATTAGGATTTCCTTCGGCTTTTTCAAGTATGCATACATGTGATTTACTTATTCTGTTGGGAACTGATTTTCCATACGAATCTTTTATGCCGGATAAATGCAAAATTATACAAGTTGATCTACGTCCGGAACGGATCGGTCGCAGGGCTAAGGTAGATATTGGTTTAGCCGGTGATGTAAAAGCTACTCTTGAATCTTTACTTCCACTGTTGAAAGAAAAGGAATCCGAAGATTTTCTGAATACTCAATTGAAATTATATGGAAAAGTAAAAGAAAATCTTACGGGAATGGCTTTTAAGAAAGGAGAGAAAGGGAATATTTCTCCTGAGTTTGTTGCTTATCAGATCAATAAACATGCACCGGAAGATGCCATTTTTACAGTCGATACAGGAATGTGTTGTGTATGGGGAGCTCGTTATCTACAGGCAACCGGCAAAAGAGAAATGTTAGGTTCTTTTAGTCATGGAACTATGGCAAATGCTATGCCAATGGCGATCGGAGCGGCTTTTGCCAGACCAAATCAACAAGTTATTGCATTATGTGGCGATGGAGGAATTTCCATGTTGTTAGGAGATTTAGCTACTATTGTTCAGTATAAATTACCTATTAAATTAGTTGTATTTAATAACCGCTCTTTGGGGATGGTGAAATTAGAAATGGAGGTCGCAGGTTTACCGGATTGGCAAACAGATATGTATAATCCGGATTTTGCAGCTGTTGCTGAAGCTATGGGGATGAAGGCATTTACTGTGAACAGACCTGTGGAAGTGGAAATCACTCTTAAGGAAGCCTTTAAGATAGATGGACCGGTTTTAATTAATGTAAAGACAGATTCCGATGCACTGGCTATGCCACCAAAAGTAGAATTTGACCAGGTAAAAGGATTTGCTAATGCTATGATAAAATTAGTGCTGGCAGGAAGGAGTGAAGAAGTCTGGGAAACCGCAAAAAGTAATATAAAACATATTTGGAGTATCTTTTGATAAGAGCCCAAAAAGGATAGACTTATGAAATATGGTATTAATATAAATAACAATAAAAAAAGAGCATTATTAAATAACGCTCTTTTTTTTGAGCGGGAGACGGGACTCAAACCCGCGACCCTCAGCTTGGAAGGCTAATGCTCTATCAACTGAGCTACTCCCGCAATTTTTGCCTTTAAAATGTGGGCGAAGATGGATTCGAACCACCGTAGGTATTAACCAGCAGATTTACAGTCTGCCCCATTTGGCCACTCTGGTATTCGCCCTTTATTTTAAAGCGTTGCAAAGATAAGTCTTTTTTTTATACCTGCAAATTAAATCTACAAAATATTTGTCATTTTTATTGCTGTAATTGCAGCTTCATCCCCCTTATTACCGTGGATACCTCCTGCTCTGTCAAGTGCTTGTTGTTCATTATCAGTCGTTAATAATCCAAAGATAAAAGGAATCTTATATTGGATATTTAAAGCAGTAATTCCTTGTGTTACTCCCTGACAAACATATTCAAAATGAGGTGTTCCTCCTCGGATTACGCATCCTAAAGTTATAATAGCATCTACCGATTCTTGTTCTGCCATTGCTTTAGCTCCGAATGTCAACTCAAAACTTCCGGGAACATATTGAATAAGAATATTTTCTTCTTTTACCCCATGTTTTAATAATGTTGTTTTAGCTCCGGATAATAAAGCTCCAGTTATTTTATTATTCCATTCAGATACAATAATTCCAAACTTTTTATTACCTGCATCAGGAATATTTTCCGGGTTATAAGCCGATAAATTAGTTGTTGCCATATGTAATATGTAAAAAAAGCTGTCAGAAAAATGACAGCTTAAGGTTTATAAATTTAAAATGTATTTTATTTGTTGCTTGCTAACGCTTTTGCTCTTTCAATAAATTTATCAATATTATAACCTTCATTGCTGTTATAATATTTTTCTTTTATAAGTGTATATGTATTTACTGCTTTATCATATTCCTTTAATTCTTCATAAGCAACAGCAGCTTTTTTCAGGGCAAAGGGACTTATTAAATCATTTTCTGCTTTATCTGCAGCTTTCAGAAAATAATTAATTGCTTCTTTTATTTTCCCATTTTCTACGTAACAGTCTCCTACAGCAATAATAATTGCGGGTGAAATCATTTCGTCACTGGCATTAAAATCTTTTAAATATTTCAAAGCCTGCTCATATTGTCCTAATTCTTTATAGCATAATCCGATATAAGCATTTGCAAGTTTTGCTGTTTTAGTCAGGCTATATTGGTCTTTAATAGCTTCGAACCCTAAGAATTCATTATTTCCTGTCAAAGCAAGTTGAAAAGAATCACGTTCAAAAAAGTATTGAGCTTTATATATCTGAGCTTCTGCTTCTTTTTCTCTTGGAGCAAGGTAGAAATTCCGGAATGCAAGGACTGCACATACAATAAGCACTAGTCCACCGACAACCATTAAGATTGTTCTTTGATTTTTTTCTATAAATTGTTCGGATTTTGACAATGCTTCCTGAACATTATCTACTACTTCGGTTTCTTTTCCTTTTCCTGATTTTTGAGGAGTTGCCATAGGTATTTCTTCTCGTATGGTATTAATAAACTATTTTATCTTGACGATCGCAAAAGTAATTTATTTCTCTTTATAAATAAAATTATCCTTTTATTTTTTTAGAATTCGTTTAAAATAAAAGCCGAAGAAAGAATTTTTTTCTTAATTTCTTCGACTTCATGAGAAATATTTTTATTATTCTACTCTGGCCAATTCAGGGTCTATAATAATACGGCCGCAATATTCACAAACAATTACTTTTTTACGAAGTTTGATATCCAATTGTCTTTGTGGTGGGATTTTATTAAAACAACCCCCACAGGCATCACGCTGAATATATACCACGCCTAATCCATTTCTTGCGTTTTTTCTTATTCTTTTAAATGCAGTTAGCAAACGGGGATCAATGTTCGGTTCCAGCTTTTTGGCTTCTTCACGTAGTTTTTCTTCTTCTTGTCTGGTTTCCGCAACAATTTCATTTAATTCGGATTTTTTCTGAACCAGATCTTCTTCTCGTTCTTGTTTTTGCTGGAGACTTTTTTCAATTTCTTCTGTTTTGCTGTTTAAAGCAACATTTGCTTCTCTTATTCTTTTTTCCGCTAATTCAATTTCCAATGTTTGGAACTCAATTTCTTTAGAAAGAAAATCATATTCGCGGTTATTTTTTACATTTTCCTGTTGGGATTGATATTTTGCAATTAAAGCATTTGCATTTTCTATTTCAATCTTTTTCCCGGAAACGACGGATTTTAATTCACTTATTTCCTCATTATATTTTTCGATACGTGTTTCCAGGCCAGTTACTTCATCCTCCAAATCCTGTACTTCTAAAGGAAGTTCTCCACATTGAGTTTTGATTTTATCAATCTCCGAAAGCATCGTTTGAAGTTGGTATAATGCTTTCAGTTTTTCTTCTACTGTTATTTCTTTATCAACCGTTTTAGCAGCCATATATTATGTGTTAGAAATAGTTTATCGGGTTTGTAATTACATTTGAAAAATGGACGGCAAAGTTAGGAAATTTTTTTGTAATAACCTCATAAAAAATTTCTTTTGTAAATTGTTCAGATTCAAAATGTCCTATGTCTGCAATAAGAATAGAATTTTCAAGTCCGAAATAGTCGTGATATTTTATATCTCCGGTCAGAAAAGCGTCTGCTTGTTTGTTTTTTGCTGTGGGCATAAGAAAAGAACCACTTCCGCCGCATAATGCTACTTTTTTAATATCTTTTCCTGTAAATGGAGAATGCTTAATAACCGGGATTCCGAATATATCTTTTAATAATGTCAAAAAATCTTTTTCATCCATAGCTTCAGGAAATTCTCCTATAGTTCCGGATCCGGCACAGTCCCATTTGTTTTTTAATGGGTAGAAATCATAAGCCGGTTCTTCATAAGGATGAGAAGATAAAATAACCTGCTGAATATTTTTTTTTAAGTAAATAGGGAAAATAACTTCTATCCGTACTTCTTTTTCAGAATGATATTCTCCGATATCTCCACAATAGGGATTTGCTTCCTTACCTGCGCGAAATGTTCCGGTTCCATCACTATTGTAGCTGCATGCGTCATAATTTCCAATATGTCCGCCGCCAGCTTCAAAAATTGCACTTCTGATATTTTCCGCATGTGCTTTAGGTGCAAACACCACAACCTTCTCCAAAAGATTTTCTTTTTCTTCGAGAATTTTTGTGTTAATCAGCCCTAGTTTTTTCGCTATTTTAAAATTTACTCCATTCCAGGCATTATCTAGACTGGTATGGGAAGAATAGAGTGTAACATCGTTTTTGCAAGCTTTTATTATACATCGTTCTATATAGTTTTTACCTGTAATTGACTTTAGCCCCTTAAATAACAACGGATGATGAGAAATGATAAGGTTACATTTTTTTTGGATCGCTTCTTCAATAACTTCTTCTGTAATATCTATGCAAAGTAAAACTCCGGAAGCTTTTTGCTCACTTTGTCCGATTTGTATTCCTGTATTATCATAACTTTCCTGTAGGAGAGGAGGGGCTATGATTTCAATTTCTTTTATAATTTCTTTTATTTTCATATTTTTTTAATAGCAAAAGTAGTAAAAAATATTTTTTTCTTTTTAATTATTCTTTCTATTCTTTTTCCCTTAGTATCTTATTTATATAAAGTAATAAAATCTTGATAATTAATCAATAAATAGATAAGCATTTATTATTCTTTATAAGATCACCTTAAATAAAATATTTTTATCTTCCTTTTTCTTCTAAAAAACCAGAAATTTTATCGAAGCATTTACACCAAATATAATTACCTTTGCAATTAAAATATAAGTACATGTCAGATATAATAAAACATGAATGCGGGGTTGCAATGATACGGTTATTAAAACCTCTGGAATATTATTATAAGAAATATGGTTCCTGGCAATATGGGTTAAATAAACTATACCTGCTTATGGAAAAACAACATAACCGGGGACAGGAAGCTGCTGGAATCGGCTGTATAAAATTAAATGCCGCACCGGGAACAGAATATATATTTCGGGAACGAGCAATGGGGGCTTCTGCTATTCAAGATCTCTTCTCTGAAGTTCAGAAAAAATATTCAAAATATTCGAAACAGGATTTATCAAATCCTGTTTTTGCTAAAAAGGAGTTACCTTTTGCCGGTGAATTGTACATGGGACATTTGCGATATAGTACAACAGGTAAGTCCGGTATTTCATATGTTCATCCTTTTTTGACCCGGAATAATTGGAAAGTTAAAAATCTTCTTCTTTGTGGTAATTTCAATATGACTAATGTTGATGAAATGTTTGCTGATCTGGTAGCTCAAGGGCAACATCCACGATTGTATACTGATACATTTATTATGTTGGAAACTTTAGGACATTACTTATCTCAGGATGTTCAACGCATTTATAATAAATACCGGGATGCCAACTTTTCGGGAACAGAAATGAACATAAAAACTGAAGAAGAATTAGATATTCCGGAAATCATTAAAAAATCCAGTAAGAATTGGGATGGAGGATATGTACTATGTGGAATGACAGGAAGTGGTGATACCTTTTCATTCCGGGATCCTAACGGGATTCGTCCTGCATTCTATTATATTGATGAGGAATGTATGGTTCTGGCTTCAGAAAGGCCTGTCATACAAACTGTGATGGATGTAGATGTGGTTTCTGTCAAAGAATTGGAGCCAGGCCAGGCAATTGTAGTTCGAAAAAACGGAATGGTTTCTTTTTCACAAATTCAGTCACCAAAAGCGAAGAAAGCATGTTCTTTTGAGAGAATCTATTTTTCCCGTGGAAGTGATACTGATATTTATAGAGAAAGAAAGCAATTGGGAAAACAGTTGGTGGAGCCGGTTTTAAAATCTGTAAATTACGATCTGGAAAATACTGTTTTTTCTTTTATTCCTAATACTGCGGAAGTGGCATTCTTTGGTATGATGGACGGTATGGAAGATTATTTATCCAGACAAAAAATGGATATTCTTCAGAAATGGGAGGGAAAATTAACAGATGAAGAACTAATTAAAGTTCTATCCCTTAAAGTTCGGCAAGAAAAGGTGGCCATAAAAGATATTAAACTAAGAACTTTTATTACTGAGGATAATGCTCGTAATGATTTAGCTACTCATGTATATGACATTACTTATGGATCTATTTATCCCTATAAAGATAATCTGGTAGTAATTGATGATAGCATCGTTCGTGGTACTACATTGAAAAAGAGCATTATAAAAATTCTGGATCGCCTTAATCCCAGAAAAATTGTTATTGTTTCTTCTTCACCCCAAGTTCGTTATCCGGATTGTTATGGAATTGATATGTCTAGAATGAATGAATTTATTGCTTTTAAAGCAGCTATCGCTTTGCTTAAAGAAACAAATCAGGAATCTATTATTCAGGATGTATATAAGAAATCTCTTTCTCAGAAATTACTACCCAGAGAACAGGTTGTTAATTACGTAAAAGATATTTATCGTCCTTTTTCTGCAGAACAGATTTCAAAAAAAATAGCTACATTACTTACTCCTGAAAATGTAAAATCAGAAGTTGAAATTGTTTATCAATCTATTGAGGGGTTACATAATGCTTGTCCGAAACATACAGGAGACTGGTATTTTTCCGGTGATTATCCTACCCCGGGAGGAAATTTTTTGGTAAACAACGCTTTTATTAATTATATTGAAGGGATAGACAAAAGAGAATCTGTATAAAACAATAAAAAGAAATTAGTAAAAAAGCTTTAATAAAAAGATAAAAAACACATTTTTTCTCTTCCTGAGAATTTAATATTTAAATTTCTCCTGAGTATGAGGTTAGAA
>JAJQEC010000011.1 GCA_021201815.1 Candidatus Azobacteroides sp.
ATGCAAACGTACGAGGGGAGTACCTTTTGGCTTCGCCAAAAGGGGTGGGGTTTGGGGATAACAATATCTTTCCTGCCTTCGTCAAAAGGGGTGGGGTTTGATCAAAAGCGGCAAGGCAACCCTTCTGTTTTATTATCTTGTGTCTAACCCTACCCTGTTTGGAACAAACAGGTACTTCCCTTCAGGGAAGGGAAGAGAGATGGGATTTGATGTTAACCATCTGGTTTACCCACAGGATGATCAACTGGTTTAAAATATAAGTTAGGCTATACACCGGATAATAACACATTCTCAAACAAAAGAAAGCAAGACGATCTCATGGTAAAAAACGGAAGAGAAAGTCTTATCCAAATTGATAAAATAGAAAATTAGCTCTAGTTTACCTTCACCATTATTTCCCATATTATACAGAATAAAAGAAACTGAATCTTATGTAAATCCCTGTTTCTTTCCTGTTCGTTAAATTAAAAACACGGATTACAAGTTCAAATTATTTAGCCAATCGAGTAATAATTCTTGCCACATTCTTTTATAAGAAAAAGAATCATTCATTCCCCAGCCATGTCCCCCGGTAGGAAATATATACATACTGGCAGGAATGTTGTTTTCTTTTAACGCCCTGTAAAAAGACACACTGTTTTCAGGTACTACGGCTTTATCATCATCACTCAAAAATAAAATAGCCGGCGGAGTTTGTGAAGTTACCTGTTTCTCGTTTGAATAAAAATGGATTAATTCCTGTGAAGGATTCTTCCCTAGCAGATTTTCCTGAGAGCCTTTATGAGTAAACTGATCTTCCATGGTAATAACCGGATAGAAGAGAACCATAAAATCGGGTCGACAGCTTTGTCTTTCTATTTCATTTCCCTCTTTTTTACCGGAATCAAAATGCGTTCCTGCTGTTGCTGCCAGGTGTCCACCGGCAGAGAACCCGGCTACTCCTGTTTTTCCTGTTCCGATGCCCTTTTGTCTCACAAGCCGGATTGCCTGCTGCAGGTCACTGATAGGTATTTCAGGATGTTGATTGGGAAGACGGTATTCCAGTACGATACCGGTAATTCCTTCGGATGCCAGCCAGGCAGCAAAATCCCGTCCTTCATGAAAGATTGCTTCCATGCCATACCCGCCTCCGGGACATATAATAATTGTTTTATCTGTCTTCTTATTTCCGGTAGGGGAATAAACAAATAACTTTGCTTCTGTTATATTGGTTTTTATGTGATCGGTTGTTTCGGATTTTTCTGTAATTCCACTATTCTGTGGAGCTCCGTTTTCCCATAGATCAATCTCTATAGGTACTTGAGAAAAGTGGTAAGCAGAATAAGTGAGCATAAAAAGAATAAGGTTGATTTTTAATGTTTTCATTATACAGAATATTATTAAAGAGTAAGGCTTAATTGTTTTTCAAGTAATTTAAATGTTTTCCGATGATGTTCGGTAATGCCATACTGTTTTATACTTTCCCGGTGTTTCTTTGTCGGATATCCTTTGTTTTTATTCCAGTCATAGAAAGGATGCTTTTTGTGCAACTCCTGCATATAATCATCCCGGTAAGTTTTAGCTAGTATAGAGGCTGCTGCAATACTCTGGTATTTCCCGTCTCCTTTTATCACACATGTATGAGGAATATCTTTATACATATGGAACCGGTTGCCATCAATTAATAAATGTTCGGGACAGATGGTGAGCTGTTCAATAGCCCTGTGCATAGCCAGGAAAGATGCATTCAGAATATTTATTTTATCGATTTCCTGCGGACTCACCATACCTACTGCAAAAGCAATTGCCTTTTCTTCAATTATTTTCCTTAATTTATAACGTGTCTTTTCCGTTAATTGTTTGGAATCATTAAGTTTCTCACAGGAAAAGTCTGCCGGAAGAATTACCGATGCAGCAAAAACAGGACCTGCCAGACAACCTCTGCCGGCTTCGTCACATCCTGCTTCTATTGTGTTTTTATTTAAATAAGGCAATAACATATATTAGATTGTAAGATGAAAACAAAAGTACAAAAAAGAACCGGAGAAATTACAAATAGCAATCTCTCCGGCTTTATTTTTATTTGCTTGCGTTTTAGAAAAATAAAAATGATAAGTTTTTATTTTTCTTTTACCATTGGTGTAATATGAGTTATCAGGCTTTTACTTCTTCTTGTTTTTGTTCTTTATTTTCTTTTTCTTCAGAATCATCTTTTTCTTCCGGTTTAAACTCTGTATTACCGGTTTCTATTAATAGGTTATACCAACTGATTAGCTTTTTAATATCCGATGGATAAACTTTTTCACGGTCATAATCCGGTAAAACTTCTTCCAGGTATTTTTTCAATTCATCATTAGAAGATTTTGGATTAAGAGAAGCCTTTTGATTATTTTCCTTATTTTTTATATTTTCCAATACTTCCCATAACGGCACTTCCCCTTCTTGTATAAACATGGATATATCTCCTAAAGAAACCACTTTATCACTTGCGTGCACAGGTAATTTCTTTTTATCGGATAAAGATTCCACAATAATTGTTACTTTACTTTTAGATAACAATTTATATAATCCCGGTTTCCCTGAAATTGATAAGATTTGTTTTAACATATGAGAATGATTAATTGATTTTTCAGTCGACAAATGTAAGCATCCTATTGAATTTTCCAAAACAAAAATTAAAATCTAATCTTTCCGGCGAACGGGTTTTTATAAGAAATAGAAATTAATGTTTTGATAAATAAGTTCTTTGATAATTGCCTTCATTCGAATTTTAACTAAATCCATGGATCCATGTCAGGACAAAATCGGGATAAATATGGAAATTTATATCGAACCTACGTTTTTCCGCAGATCGGCTTTCATACGATTTTATTACAGGGTCGCTTTTAGTATCAAAAGGCAATAAATGTAAATCCTTTTTAAAAACCACATTCTCTTCCTCTAATATTTTAAACATAGATTCTTTTGCAGACCAGCTTATGATCGGATAAATCAACTCTTTTTTCCTGTCTATCCAGTTAAGCTCTTCCTCACTTAAAAAACGTTTTTTTATTGTCAGAACCCGTTCTGAGATATATTCAATATCAATTCCTACCGGTTTGTGGCTACTTATAATTACGGCAATATAATTTTTAGAATGAGAAATGCTTATATAATGAGACATATCTTGTATATATGGCTTTCCTGTGGAATGATAATGAATTTCTTTTTCTTCTCCTATTAATCTCCTGGTTAATATTCTGGCAGCTAAAAATTCCTTTTTCTGGCTTTCAAGCGAATATTTTTCAAGAAAAGGGGAATAATTACCATTCAGTCCGGATTCCAATACGTTAATCGGTTCATTCAGTTCCCATATTGCCCAGCTATAATCTTCTGTATGATGTATTTTAAATAAAGGCATCCTGAAGTATAGGTTACTTATTGTCTTTTATGTGCTGTATATATTTTTTACGGATAAGCAGATCTGAAATGTTCCATGCATCTATCGTATATTCTATTTCCTCTGCTTTATAAGCTGTTGTATCACCGATCACATGAAGAAATTTATCTACTGCGAACCTTGGGGGATGTGCTGAAAAGATACTTTTTCCTACTCCCTGCCAGAAATATTTGTCAGTTCCCATAAGGTCACAAAGAGACGGGTAAATATCTACTTGTCCCATTACCTCAAGTTCTTTTTGTTCATAATGCCTTCCTGAATTAATAATATAAAGAGGAATAAAAGTATTTTTTTCATCCTCTAAAGGAGAGACCAGTTCCGGTGCATATTTTTTTACATTTTTTGCTTCATATCCTTCATGGTCTCCTGTAATGACGATAATAGAATTATCCAGTAAATCATTTTTCTTTAATTCATCAAAAAAATATTCAATAGCCATGTCTACGTATTCAATGGACTTGATGTAATTTTTCATTATTTCAGGATAATGCGAAGGAAATTCAACATTACTTTTTCTATCGGCAAAATCAATTCCATCATGGCTGCTCAAAGTGATGATTTGTGTATAAAAAGGTTGACCGGATAGCCTTTTAAAAATCGGTATGGATTGCCGGAATACACTTTGGTCCGAAATTCCCAGTCCGATGGTCTCATCTGTTTCCAGATCATTTCTGGATATTAATTCATCAAAATGATACGTTATATTCATTACCTGTTGATTCCAGATAGAAGCCCTATCGCCGACTATCGTCAGAGAATAATAATTCTTTGTAAGCAACGCTTCTGCCAGAGAAGGATAATACTGATTGGGATATGCATAGACCACTGTTCTGTTAAATACAGGTGTCAGGCCGGTATTTATCAGTAACTGACCGTCACTGGACCGTCCGTAATTGGTTTGAGGAAGTACGTTCGGAATAAATATGCAGTGATCCGATTGGGATAAAGTGTTAAGAAATGGAGTTGCCTGTCCGTTACCGGATCTTGTCACCCAGGTACTTAATGACTCTACCAGAATTACAATCAGGTTTTTTTGTTCTTCTCCGGAAACAAAGGAAAGTTTTTCCTGATGTTTAAAAAAAGTTGCGATTTGTTTTTTTTCTTCATCGGTTAACGGCTTACTATCCGCAATGTAGCTTGTTATCTGATATATCCATGTGGCAATAATTCCATAATTGGAAACCAGGTGCACAGGATTGGAATGTACCCGAAATTTTTTTAAGACGTCTTCACCTTTCATTTCCTTTATCCGGAAAAGTCCGCTATACAGCAAAATGGAGAAGAAAAGCAGAAGTATAAAACCAATTGTTCTTTTTCTTCCGGATATCGGGACTAATTTTTTCCGGAAAATCACTCTGTACGTAATAATCAGTAAGATGGTATTAAGAACATAAAAGAAGTCATTCAGTTTTAAATAGCTTAATAAAGAGCCCAATAAACCACTTAAATTCCCAATCTGGCTATAAGACGATAGGGGGATAATGTTTTTATAAAATTTAAAATACGTAACATTTGCTATCAGAAGAATATCTATCAAAATAAGATACAGAATAAAATAAGGAAAAAATGGTTTTCTGAAGATAAAATAAGGAAGAAGAAAGAAAAGGCAATTTACGAAAGTGCATAGCATTACCGTAGAGGAAAAAATAAGAGATTCTTCCAACTGATAGTAAAAATAATAGAAATTTATAAATAAGGAAAGAGTAATCAGGCTCAGAAATACAATATTATATCTATATTCTTTCAGAAAAGTAAATTTGCTCATCTTTAAAGTCCAAATGGTATCTATGCACAAAGATAACGGATATTTTTGGGTGTTAGAAACGGGTGAACAGAAATGTCTTTCTTATCTGTTTGTTTGTTGTTTTTAATAAGAAATCTGCGGATAATAAACTTGCACAGGAAACTATTAAAGACCGCTTTGTGCGCATCCTGCTTTTTATATATTAATTTTTTACCGGAAAAAATTATTGTTCTTGTCTGATAGAATCAAAATACTTTTTGCGAATGATCAGATCTGAAATAGTCCAGGCTTCTTTATATTTCTCTGCTTTCTTATAGTCTTCTCTGGTGTCCCCTCTGGTATGAAGAAATTCATCTACAGCAAAATAAGGAGGTTGCTCTGAGAAAATACTATTTCCCAATCCTCTCCAAAAATAATCTTTTACCTGCATCAAATCCAATAAAGTCGGATATATGTCAATCTGACCCATAACTTCATCCGGTTGCTGAATATACTCCATACCCGAATTAATAATATATAGCGGAATAAAGGTAGTATATTCATTTTCAATAGGAGAAAGTAAATCAGGGGCGAAATTGACCACTTTTCGGGCTTCCGAACTATCATGGTCACCGGTTATAATAATAATTGAATTTTCATACAGGCCACTTTTTTTAAGATCTTCCAAAAACGATTTGATAGCCTCATCTACATATTCAATCGATTTAACGTAATCTATAACTTCATCCGGAAAATTATCCGGAAAATTAATCTTACTTTCTTTGTATGTGAAATCAGATCCATTGTGGCTGCTTAAAGTGACGATTTGTGTATAGATCTTTTTTTCTGAAATATTTTTAAGAACAGGAATGGTTTGTCTGAAAATGCTCTTATCGAATATCCCCATTCCGATAATTTCGTCTTCTATAAAATGAGCCTTACTAAGAAGAGTGTCCATATTATAAGCCTTATTCATGGAATATTGATTCCAGAAAGAAGCCTGATTGCCCATAATTGTCATAGAAAAATAATCGGGTTGCAATGCTTCTGCCAATGAGGGATAATATTGCTCACTATATAAATTAACGACAGTATGATTGAAAATAGGAAATAATCCTGTGTTGATAAGTAATTGTGCATCACTTGAACGACCGAATTTTACTTGTGGCAGTACATTGGGGATATAAATAACATCTTCTGTTTTTGTTAATTCTTTTAAAAATGGCGTTGCTTCCCCATCATTAAATTTTATTACCCAGGTGTCCAGAGATTCTACCAATAAAAGAATAAGGTTTTTTGCAGGAAAAGTCGGTAAATCTGTTCTTGCCTGTGTCTGATGATTCGCCAGGAATTTATCTATCTGCTCTTTTTCTTCCTGTGTTATCGGAACCTTATCAATCAATAGGTAAGTTCCTATCTGAGTAATCCAGAAAGGTACTATCCCAAAATAAACAACAAAGCTTGGCTGATTTATATCTTTTGTTTCCAATCTTTCTTCTAGGGTTTTATTTCTGTATTTGAAAAAAAGGATACCAGAGAAAAATACAGCCAGGGCTGTCGTAAGAATTATAATAGAACTATAGATTCTGGTCTTTCCGTCTAAAGGAATAAGCCTTGGTTTAAAGTAAAAAATATAAAGTAAAAATAAAATAAGTGTATTCAGTAAATAAAATAGATCACCCAGGGTCAGTTGTGTAAAGATAGAAATAAACATTCCATCCAGATTTCCTATATCAAAATAAGAAAGAACCGGAATCACATTTTTATAGAATTTATAGTATAAGATATTTGAGATAAGCAACCCATCAATAAGAAACAGATAAATAAAAGAAAGGGAATATCTTTTTTTTATAATTAATAATGGTAACATAAAAATCAGGCAGTTGGCTACTGTGGAAGAAATAGGACCAGGCACAAGATAAAAAGGTCCGGTGATTTGATGATAAAAATAAAGAAAGTTTAAATATAAAGAAATAAAGATCAACGAGGAAAATAATATATTATGCATATACTTTTCCAGAAAAGCAGTTATATTCATAGGTCAGGCCTTAAATGTTGATGTGCTTGTTGCTTAAGATATTAATTTTAAGTAACAAAGATAATTTATATTTTTGAATGTTAGCCTCTGTTAATTAAAAATATGAATAAATAGTTGAAATGAATAGGTAAAGTAATTTCCTATAGATTCCATTTATTCAACAGGACATAATTAAAATACTTTTAATTCCTTCTTAACGTACGGGCTTATTTTTTTATACAAAATGCTTTTGTACAACTGATTGTTCAGTCTTATTAATTTTATATAAATCCTTTTATTCAAAATCGTTTATTTTTAGTTTAAATAATTATTCTGTTTAACGCATGAAATTTTCTCCGGTTTTTCAAAAAAATGAAAAGCAGGAAAGATATATTAAATAAATTCTGATTGGGAAATGATAGAATAATTAATAAAATTTTATGCGCCGGCTTTGAATAAGGATAGAGTTGCTATTCTTGCCACTTAAAAGAATTTATAATTTGATTTATATCTTCATTGATATAATTAATGACAGGTTTTAAAGAATCCTGATTGGGAGTACTATCAAAATACAGGGAGGCTCTGAAAAAATGGCTGATACTATCCGTAATTATCAATTGAACAGGAGTTGCTGTATTGCCTGATAGCATATATTTAATCCCATACACTCTTTCCTGTGGATAACCGAATATTTCTTCTTCAATTGCATCGGCTTTGACAGTATGCTGAAACACAAGCCGGTAACTATCTTCAGATACTTCTCTTAGTTCTTCTTTGCTTATGGCACGATAACTACAATAAATACGGGCTTTATAAAAAGGATAATAAATATCAAACCAATTTTCTTTTGTATCCGTCTCTATTTCCTTTTTTTCCACCAAAGAAGCAATAGATGCTATTTCAAAAGTAAAGGGATAGTTATCCGGCAATGGGACGTAGGTCTTTTCTTTCAGTTCAATCCTGAAATAACCTTTGGGTTTCGGAAAGTATTCTTTTTCACAGCTATATAAAAAGGCGCAAAGGAAAATAACACCGGGAAAAAGGTACTTTTTTTTTGTAACAATTCTATGAAAAAAATAAATACTCATCTTTTATTCCTTTTTTTCATCCGGTTCAATTGTTAATTTTACTTTTACAATCCGTTGTTTTTTTATTTCCAGAATGGTGAAATGGTATTGATTATAATCAATGGTTTCATCTACTACAGGAAAACCGCCTTTTAATTCAAGGATAAGCCCCGCTAATGTATCAGAATCATCACATAATTTGCCGAAATCATCTTCTTCAATTCCCGGGATTTTGAAGAAATCATTCAATAGGATTTTTGCCTGAAGGATATACACATTTCCTGAAAGAGAAATATATTGTTTTTCCTCTTCGTCATACTCATCGCTTATTTCTCCCACGATTTCTTCCAGAATATCTTCCATGGTAACAATGCCGGCAGTCCCTCCGAACTCATCCACAACAATAGCCATATGGTTTTTATTTTGCCGGAAATCTTCCAGCAAATCACTGATCATTTTTGTTTCAGGAACAAAATAGGCGGGACGAATAAGGAACTGCCACCGGAAATCTTCTTTCTGTTCCAGATAAGGTAACAAATCTTTAATGTATAATATCCCTGTTATATTATCATCCGATTCCGTATACACCGGAATACGTGAATAACCGGTTTCCAGTACAAAATCGATCACTTCCCGGAAGTTTTTTTCAATATCAATATCCGCTATATCCAGCCGGGCAGTCATAATTTCTACAGCGGTTTTTTCTCCGAATTCGACAATTCCTTTCAGCAGTTCCTGTTCATTAGAAACTTCTTCTCCTTCCCCTATTTCTTCTATGGCATAAGAAAGGTCGTCACGGGAAATGGTTGCCCCTTTTTTAGGCAGTATTTTTTTTATCTTGTTATTAATAAAGACCAGTAGAGAGGAAAAAGGAGTAAAAACCCGGACTACATAGATGATCGTAGAAATCCATCTTCTTACTACTTTTAAAGGATATTGGGAAGCATACATTTTAGGAATCATTTCTCCGAACAACAGGAGAGGAGGAAGCATAAAGAGAATAAAGTATAAAAGAGTGACGACAGGGGTGTTGGTAACCTGAAAAGCCAGCGTAAAGAAATAATAGGAAAAAACAACATAGGAAATATTTGAAAAAGCATTTGCAACCAACAAAGAGGCCAATAACTTTTCCGAACGGGTTAATAAACGGATTATTTTTTTGTCAATCGGATGATTGCTTTGTCTAAGATCCTGTAATTCGTTGCTGTTAAGAGAAAAATAAGCCAGTTCGGAAGCTGACACATAAGCAGAAAAAAGCAGAGAAAAGAATGCCAGTAATAGAAATAGCATTGTTTCTCCGATAAAAGGTAAGAAGGTAATAGTAACGAAAACCTGATGGAAATAATCAGAGTCCAAAATAATAGTTTTTAGTTAAACAATGGAGAAACATCCGGAAGATATCTTTACAAAAGCGCCTTTCCGGATGTTCTCTTTTATTTTAAAACGGAAGATCGTCCGCGTCCGAACTTTCTGTAGTACTAAACGGATCTGCAGCAGGTCCGGCACTGGGTTTGGCCTGTTCGTATGAATCATTACTTCCGAAAGAGGTTGCCGGGTGCGGTGGCATTCCTGAGGATTGCTGGCTATCTCCTCTTCTTCCTAACAATTCAATATTGTCTGCATATATTTCTGTGGTGTATCTTTTTACACCGTTCTGGTCTTCCCAACTGCGGGTACGGATTTTCCCTTCCACATAAATCTGAGTTCCTTTTTTAATGTAGTCTTCTGCGATCTTAGCCAGTCTACGCCACGCTACAATATTGTGCCACTCCGTTTTATCCGGAATCTGCGTTCCGTTCTGAGTGGTATATCCTCTTTCTGTAGTAGCCATAGAGAAGCTTGCTACTGACACATTATTGTCCAGGTGTCTTACATCGGGATCTTTACCTACATTTCCCAATAAAATTACTTTATTTACCGACATTTTTTTTGTTTTTATAATGAATGACTTCTTTTTCGCTTCAAAGCTAAAAAGAATTTATTAGATTACAAGGAGTAAATTTAGCAAAAGAAAGTCAAAAAATAAACTATAAATCTGTTTTTTTATCTTTCTGATTCAATGATCTTGTATTATAAATTAATTTCTCGGTTTCCGGCTTTCAGGAATAAAAAATTAAAACATGCTTACCACTTTTTTTATCCCTTCGATCAACCGGTTAATCTCTTCTTTTGTATTATATAATGCAAAAGAGGCCCTTACAGTACCTTGTATACCCAATGCCTTCATAAGTGGTTCGGCACAGTGATGTCCCGTTCTCACGGCAATGCCCATTTTATCCAGTAACATTCCCATATCGTAATGATGAATATCCTTTACTAAAAAAGAAATCACACCGGCTTTTTTGTCAGCAGTACCGAAAATACGCATCCCGTCAATCTCCTGTAATCTCCCGGTCGCATATTCAAGTAATTCATGTTCATACATGGCAATGGTATCTATTCCTTTTTCATTTATATATTTCAATGCAGTAGCAAAAGCCGTTGATCCTATATAGTCCGGGGTGCCTGCTTCAAATTTAAAAGGTAGTACATTATAAGTGGTTTTTTCAAAAGAAACGGTAGCAATCATTTCTCCGCCCCCCTGATAAGGAGGAATTGCATTTAGCCATGCTTCTTTTCCGTAGAGGACACCGACACCTGTCGGGCCATATACTTTGTGAGAAGAAAAAACGTAGAAATCCGCATCCAGTTCCTGTACATCTACGGAAAGATGAGGAACAGCCTGTGCTCCGTCAATTAAAACCGGAACATTCTGCGCGTGCGCTTTCCGGATAATATCTCTTACCGGATTAATTGTTCCCAGGACATTGGATATATGAGTAACTGCCAGCAATTTTGTTCTTTCGGAAAGCAGCTTATCCAGCATCTCCAATTCCAGTTCTCCTTTTTCATTAATCGGAATTATTTTCAGGACCAGCCCTTTCCTTTCTGCCAGCATTTGCCAGGGAACAATATTGGAATGATGTTCCATTTCCGTAAGTATGATCTCATCTCCTTCTTTACAAAAAGCTTCTCCGAAGGAAAATGCAACCAGATTGATAGCTTCTGTTGTACCGCGTGTGAATATAATTTCATGCAGGTATTCCGCATGAATAAACTCCTGAATCGTCTTCCGCGCAGCTTCATGTGCTTCTGTCGCTTTCTGGCTCAGGTAATGTACTCCACGGTGAATATTTGCATTCAGTGTAGAATAACCTTCTGTGATCCGGTTAATAACACATTCCGGTTTCTGAGTAGTTGCCGCATTGTCAAAATAAGCCAGCGGACGGTTATAAACAGAAGTATTCAGTATAGGAAAATCTTTTCTTATCTGTTCAATATCAAGCATGTCCCTTTTCCTTATAATTCTTTTAACGTTTCAATCAATCTTTTGTTCTCTTCTGCCGTACCGACCGTGATACGTAGGCATCCCAAGCAAAGAGTGATATTATTCCTGTTCCGTACGACTACTCCTTTCTTCACTAATTCCTCATAAATTTTATTGGCATCGGGTGTTCTTACCAGAATAAAATTAGCATCGGAAGGATAAATTTCAGTAATATAACTTACTTTTTGTAACCCTTTAACCAGATTTTCTCTTTCTGTGAGCAGGATATCAACCCAGTCTTTTACCTGTCCTGCTTTTTCAAGTGATTCCAGAACATGCTTCTGGGTAAGAATATTAATATTATAAGGATATTTTATTTTATTCAGGATATTAATAATAGCCACAGAAGCAAACGCCATTCCTAAACGGATGGCTGCCATTCCCCAGGCCTTGGAAAAAGTTTGAAGAATCACCAGGTTGGCGTATTCTTTCAAGTAGGGAAGGAAAGAAGGCTGGGATGAAAAATCAATATACGCTTCATCCAGAATCACAATTCCTGAAAATCCTCGGATTACTTTTATCACTTCTTCCCGGTTCAGGCTGTTTCCTGTCGGATTATTCGGTGAACAAAGAAAGATCAGTTTCGTATTTTCATCTGTGGCTGCCAGAATCTTTTCTGCATCAATATCAAAATTATTAGTTAATGGAACCATTTTGCAAGGTACCGCATTTACATCTGCGGCAACTTCATACATTCCGTATGTAGGAACAGGCATCACGATATTATCACAATGTGGCTCACAGAAAGCCCGGATCATCAGGTCAATCGGTTCATCACTGCCTACCCCGAGGAAAATGTTTTCAGGGGAAATATTTTTTATTTCTCCGATCTTTTTTTTAACATCCCATTGAAGTGGGTCGGGATAACGATTGTATGGCTCATTATAAGGATTCTCATTCGCATCCAGATAAACAGAGGCCTCTCCTTTGAATTCATTCCGTGCGGAAGAATACGGCTTAAGGGCCCATATATTTTTTCTGACAAGTTGTTCTAAATTCATAAAAATAAAATTGTTGAATAGTAAATAACCCGGTTACAATCCTTTTTTCTTGGCTTCTTCCCAGATTGCGTCCATCTCTTCCAGAGACATATCATGTAAAGAAAGCCCTTTTTTCAGCGTATTTTCTTCCAGGTAATTAAAGCGCCTGATAAATTTCAGGTTTGTTTGTTCCAGCGCATTTTCAGGGTTAATCTTATAAAGACGGGCAGCATTCACCAGGCTGAAAAACAGGTCGCCGAATTCCTTTTCCATTTCCTCCGGATTCATATTGTTTATTTCTTCCTGCAATTCAAAAAATTCTTCTTTGACTTTCTCCCATACCTGTTCACGCTCTTCCCAGTCAAATCCTACATTCCTGGCTTTATCCTGGATGCGGAATGATTTTATAAGTGTCGGAAGGGATTTGGGTACGCCGTCAAGGACAGATTTGTTCCCGTTTTTTTCTTTTAATTTAATTTGTTCCCAGCTTTGTTCTACCTGTTCTGCATTGTCGGCAGAAGTGGTACTGAATACATGCGGATGTCGGAAAATAAGCTTTTCACAGAGTGTATTACATACATCGGCAATGTCGTAAGCGTTTTTTTCTTCTCCTATCTTTGCATAAAAGACAATATGTAAAAGAACATCTCCCAGTTCTTTTTTTATTTCCTCATCATCATTTTTCAGGATGGCTTCGCTTAACTCATATACTTCTTCAATGCTGTTTGCACGTAAACTTTCGGTGGTTTGTTTTTTATCCCACGGACATTTTTCGCGCAATTCATCCATTACGTCCAGCAGACGCCCGAATGCCTGTAATTTTTCCTCTCTTGTGTGCATATTCATTCCGATATATTTCAAAAACTTACCTGCAAAGATACAACAAACCGGGCATTTCTGTTTTCCAAAACCGGATATTTTATGAACCGGATTTTTCCTTTTCCTTTACTGGTTGACCAGAAGTTTGTATATTTGCATCAGAGAAAAAGCCGGCCTTGTCATGATAGAAAAAAAGACCGGTAATTCATCGGAATAAATTATATCAATTAAATACATGGAAAGTTTAATAGAACTGCTGAAACAAAGGCGAAGCACAAGAAAGTATATAGAAGAGCAATTAACACCCGAACAGGTAGAAATCCTGATGAAAGCAGCATTGATGTCTCCAACTTCCAAAAACTCCCGTTCCTGGGAATTTGTACTGGTGGATGAAAAACATACGTTGGAACAACTAGCTTTGTGCAAACCTCACGGAGCTGCTTTTCTGGAAAATGCAGCATTAGCTGTTGTGGTAGCAGGGGATTCTACTGTTTCGGACGTATGGGTAGAAGATGCTTCTATTGCAGCCATCCTTCTTCAGTTACAGGCGGAAGACATGGGATTAGGTTCCTGTTGGGCTCAGATTCGTTGCCGAATGACGGCAACCGGAGAAGCTGCCGAAGATTACATCAAAGAGTTGCTGGGAATACCGGAACATATCGGTGTTCTGGCTGTGATCGGTATCGGACAAAAAAATGAACAACGGAAACCTTTTGACGAAGAAAAGTTGTTGTGGGAAAAACTGCATTTGAATCATTGGTAAATTAGTATAACAAAGGAGACATATTCTTTTATGACTTTCTGAAGGGAAAAAAACTATATATAAAATGGCAAGATCAGGTGTCCGTAAAAAAGATACAAAGCTGGCAACCGGATTAACGATGCTGGTTTTTGGAATATTATTCCTGCTGGAAAAAGTCGGGTTCTTTTCTTTATTTCCTAAAGCTGTCCATCATATTGTGATGGACTGGCGTAACTTTTTCTTTTACGCAGGTATTATTTTCCTGTTTACAAAAAATGATAAATTAATTGGCTGCCTGCTGATTTTATTAGGGTTGATATTCCATTTCAGGTCATATATCAATACATTAACAGGGATGGGAGATTTTCTCTGGCCTGTTCTTCTTATTGTGACAGGAACATTGTTCATTTACCTGGCTGTAAAACGTTAACGCAGAAATGAACGAACCGGTTTGAAAAATGTTATTAGTAGAAAAGTATAAAGTAATCTCTCTATTATTTACCTTTTACTTTTCACCTTTATAACCGGAAACCCATGGAAAAGAAAGTTACTCATAATGAGGAGTCGAGACGTTTTGAAGTATATACCGATAACATGATTGCTTATTTGACTTATTCGCTGGAAGGAAATAATATGATCATTCCTCATACGTATGTTCCCCGTGCATTGGAAGGTCAGGGAATTGCTTCCGCGATGGTAAAAGAAGCTTTAGAATATGCCAGAAAAAATAATTTCCGGGTTGTTCCCCTTTGCTTTTTTGTACGGGTATATATGGAACGTCACCCTGAATACAAGATATAAAACTAATCCGGCTTATGCTGTAAAAAATAACAGTATGCAATTAATAAAGTATCCGCTCCCGTCAGAATGGGAGAAAATTATCGCGCGTCCGTCTTTGGACAATACCGTTTTATTCGATCTGGTGAAAGATGTGCTCAAAAACATTAAAGAAAGAGGAGATGAAGCTGTCCTGGAATACGGTGCAAAGTTCGACCACGTATCTCTTCCTGCTCTGAAAGTAACGGCAGAGGAAATTAAAGAAGCTACAGATCTTGTTCCCGAAGAATTGAAGGAGGCGATTGAGCTGGCAAAAAATAATATTGAAGTGTTCCACCGTTCTCAGGAATTACACGGGGAGAAAATAGAAACGATGCCCGGAGTTACCTGCTGGCAGAAAGCCCTTCCTATAGAGAAGGTTGGCTTATATGTTCCCGGGGGTACAGCTCCCTTATTTTCCACTGTATTAATGCTGGCAGTACCTGCAAAAATTGCCGGCTGTAAGAAGATTGTGCTTTGTTCTCCTCCTGGCCAGGACGGAAAGATTCATCCGGCTATTTTATATGCTGCTTCGGTTGCCGGAGTAACGGATATCTTTAAAGCCGGAGGGATTCAGGCAATTGCAGCCATGACATACGGAACGGAAAGTATACCGAAAGTATATAAAATATTCGGTCCGGGAAACCAATATGTCACCGCAGCCAAGCAACTGGTAAGCCTTCGCGACGTAGCTATTGATATGCCTGCCGGACCTTCGGAAGTACTTGTTATTGCAGATGAAAGTGCCAATCCTGCTTTTGTAGCAGCCGACCTGTTATCACAGGCAGAGCATGGCCGGGACAGTCAATCTGTGCTGGTAACTGACAGTGAACAACTCATCCATGATGTCATGATGGAAATTGATGAACAGGTATTTGAGCTTTTCCGGAAAGAATATATTCAACAATCGCTGGAAAACAGTAAGATGATCTTGTTTAAAACCAGGGAGGAAATAATCGATTTTACCAATCTCTATGCACCGGAACATCTTATTATCGAAACAAAAGGATACAATGAAATTGCAGCACAGATAATAAATGCCGGTTCGGTATTTCTTGGGCACTATACCCCTGAAAGCGCAGGAGACTATGCATCCGGAACCAATCATACGCTTCCGACCAACGGGTATGCCCGCGCATATAGTGGGGTGAACCTGGATAGTTTTATCAAAAAGATTACCTTTCAGGAAATTACAAAAGAAGGCATCCAAAAGATCGGTCCGGCTATTGAAATCATGGCAGGTACGGAAGAACTTTCTGCCCATAAGAATGCGGTAACACTAAGGATAAAGAGTTAAAAGCGTGGAACGCAACCAAAAGATGAAATACCAGACCACTCTTCCCTTCTCCGAAGGGAAGTACCTTTTGACGAAGTCAAAAGGGGAAGGGTTGGACTCAGGATGATAATCCCTTACACAGGTGAATAAAATGTTTTTTATTCTTTTACACTATAAATAAAAACAATGTCACAAAAGATTGCAGATTTACGTCGGCAGATGCGGGATTCCAGGGTTCAAGCCTGTATTATCCCTGTTTCGGATCCTCATTTGAGCGAATATCAACCGGAGCACTGGAAAGTCTTGTCGTGGATTACCGGGTTTACCGGATCTGCAGGAACATTTGTCTGTACATTAGAAAAATCCGGTTTATGGACAGATTCCCGTTATTTTCTGCAGGCGGAACAGCAATTACGCGGGTCGGAAATTGAGTTGTTCAGAATGGGTCTTCCTGCTACTCCTTCCATTGGAGAGTGGCTGAAAATATCATTACCGGAGGAAAGTGCAGTCGGACTGGATGGACGGTTATTCTCTGTGAATCAGGTGGAAGCTTTTTCTACGGAATTAGCTCAGAAAAATATATCCCTTTCAACGGACTTTGACCCGTTTCCTTTTATCTGGAAAGACCGCCCTGAATTACCTGGTTATCCTTTGCAGGTTTATCCGATAGAATATGCAGGTTGTCCGGTAGAGGAAAAGGTGAAAACAATAAGAAAAATGTTATTGGATGCAGGGGCTGACTCTTTTCTCCTGACTTCTCCGGATGAAATTGCCTGGCTATTCAATATCAGGGGATGCGATGTCGAATATAATCCTGTTGCTAATTGCTTTGCTTTTATTTCCCAGGAAGAAATCCGGCTTTTTGTGGCGGAAGAAAAAGTAACTCCGGAAGTAAGGGAATACCTGGCTGCCTGTTTCATTCATGTTTCCTCCTATCAGCATATTTATCCTTTCCTTCGGAATCTTTCTGCCGGTACTCATCTGCTGATAGATAAAAACCGGATAAATGCCGTTCTTTATCATACAATTCCTGAAAAAGTAATCCGTATATATTCCTCTTCCCCTGTTACTTTTGCCAAAAGCATCAAGAATCCTATAGAAATTCGGGGATTCCGGGAGGCGATGGTAAAAGATGGTGTCGCACTTGTACGGTTTTTCCGGTGGCTGGAAAGCCGCGTAGGGAAGGAGCGGATTATGGAAACTGATATAGTAGAAAAGTTACGCTATTTCAGAAGTTGTCAGCCTTTATATAAAGGAGAAAGTTTTGCAGCGATTGCCGGATACGGACCAAACGGTGCGATTGTTCATTACAAACCTGAGAAAGGAACTGATTCGGAAATTCTTCCGGAAGGTTTTTTACTTATTGACAGTGGCGGACAATACCTGGATGGTACGACAGACATTACCCGCACTGTTGCCTTGGGAAAATTAACAGCTCAGGAAAAAAAAGATTTTACGCTGGTGTTGAAAGGGCACATTGCACTTGCTTCCTGCCGTTTTCCACATGGTACCAGAGGCACACAACTGGAAGTACTTGCCAAGCAATATTTGTGGCAGCATGGCATGAATTACCTGCATGGGACAGGGCATGGAATCGGACATTACCTGAATGTACATGAAGGTCCGCAGAATATACGTACGGAGGAGAATCCCACTCTTTTGTTACCGGGTATGGTTACTTCTAATGAACCGGGTATTTACCGGACAGGAGAATACGGAATCCGTTGTGAAAATCTGATTCTTACGTGTGAATCCCATCAAGCCGGTTTCGGAAAGTTCTATGAATTTGAAACCCTCACTCTCTTTCCTTTTGACCTGAATGCGATTGATGAATCTCTTCTTTCACCTGAAGAAACAACGTGGCTCAATACTTACCATCAAAGGGTATACCAGCACTTACATATTCACCTGTCTGACGAGGAAGCAACATGGCTCAAAGAGAAAACCCGGAGCATATAAATAAAGGCAGAAAGCAAATAAAGAATGCTTGAAATTGAAAACGAAGAAGCAGGTTGTTATTTTGTATAAAGACTGGTATTTTTTGTTTTAAAATTGTTTTATAATCCTGTGTACAACCCTGCTTATATTCTAAACTGGTTTATGATCCTGTGTACAACCCTTCTCCTTTTGACTTCGTCAAAAGGAGAAGGGAAGAGTTGCTTGGTATTTCATCTTTTATATGCTCCTAAAGATAAGCAGCGCACCCCCTCTCCCCTCGAAGAAGATACTATGTAAATAATCA
>JAJQEC010000022.1 GCA_021201815.1 Candidatus Azobacteroides sp.
CGTATGCCGGAATAGGGTACAGGTAATGGAACGATTGGAAGTTTGTCAAAGGATCTTTATAAGATGAATTTTCCAACGCTTCCTCCAGTCTACCGGTACGTAACAGGTCTATCTTCCGGTGGGGTTCATAACATAATTCTCTTGCTCTTTCCGCCATTAAGGCCTCAAAAGTCAGAGTATTGATGGTATAATCCGGAAATTCCGGGGTATCCGTTTCCACTTTCGGATAACGAGCCCGCTGTATTACTTTATTTATCTCCCGTACTGCATTTTCAGTAGCTGTACCATTGTTTAGCTTTAATTCTGTTTCCACATACATTAGTAAAACGTCCGCATATCTTAATATCGGATAGTTATTCTCACATTGACCATAGCCATGAGAAAGAATCTCGTTCCATGCGCCTTGCCTGAATTTAGGAATAAACATACTTTCTACATTAGAGATTCTTGCTCTGGACCATACGCCATTGTTAAGTACAATTGTCGAATCCTGAATATTCCAGTTATATCTGCTATCTCCATTCTGGTATGTTCTTACAAAAGATCCGACAGGCAACATGTTCCTTTTCCCACAATATGACCCGTATAACCGTAAATCGATTCCGTTTCCATCTCCATATCCGCCGTATGCATCCCGACTCCAGCCGCTGCCAAGTTCACCCGGTCCGAAGAAAATCTCAAAAAGAGCTTCCTTATTTCCGGATTTTTCTGATATTTCAAACGCAGCACTGTAAGGAATAACCAGTTCAAAAGAAGAGGTAAGAATGATATCTTTCAATTCTTGGTTTGCTTTCTGATATAATTCCCTGACAGTTTCTGTTATCCGGTCATATCCTTCTACTTTACCGGATTCTTTGTAAGAAGCCATCGTGAGATATATTTTACCAAGTAAGCCTTTAGCAGCATACCGGGATACTCGGGAGGGAAGGTCCGAGCGCCTTTCTTCTGTTAGCCGTCCTTCCACGGAAGCATATTCAAGGTCTTCTGTGATCTGTTGATAAACCTGGTGTAAAGAAGCTCTGGGAAGTGTATAATCAAACTTTTCCATGGCTTCTGTTATAAGAGGTACATTTCCCCAGAAACATACCAGGTAATAGTAAGCATGCGCCCGTAGGAAAAGAGCTTCACACATCATCCGCTGCCGGTCTGCTTCTTCCAGAAAATCAGCTTCTTCACAGACACGGATAATGATATTGGCACGCATAATAATAGTGTAAAGATCAGACCATAGGGATTCAAAATAAACATGTTCCGAAGTAAATGTATAAGTACATATCTTGGCAATATCCGGAGAAGAGCGGTATGGTTTTGCAATATCTGTCCCGGCATTGGTCAGGATAGAAAGATTCAGAGGAATAGCACGGTATCCCTGATATACGCCATATAAGCCGGCTTCAACGGTTTATTTGTCTTTATAAAAATCTCCTGATGGAAACTGGGAGGCCGGATTTTCTTCCAGAAAGTCGTTGCATGCGTTAAAGATGCAGCAACCGATTAATAGGATTATATATCTGAGTTTCATGGGTATTGTTTTTATAAGGGTTAGAAATTCAATGTGCATCCGATAGTATATGTTGCAGCTCTGGGATAGGCATCCAGATCCAGTCCCGGTAGTAAAGAAGCATACCCTGCCTGTGCAGTGTTTACTTCCGGGTCATAGCCGAGGTATTTTGAAAACACATGAAGGTTTTTGCCGGAAAGATATACTTTCAGGTTTGATCCTTTCACTTTAAATATATTCCTGAAATTATATGCCAGGGTTACATCACTAATTCTGAGGAATGACCCGCTCTCTATATAATCGGAAGTAGGAACACGTTGCACATCCGTATCAGCCCGTTTAACGGAATAACTGATATTTCCGGGATCGTAATTTTCATCTCCGGGACTTCCGTATGAGGGCCGGTAACGGTCACGTACAAGTCCCGACTGGTTGTTTGCCTTATCTCCATTTTCAAGCATCACCCGGTTTACATTGAACAGATCCCCTCCGACAGAAAACTGCAGGTTAACTGCCAGTTCGAAGTTTTTATATTCAAAACTGTTAAAGAATCCTCCGGTAAAAGTAGGTTCTCCATATCCGATAATTTCTTTGTCGGCATCGTCAATTACACCATCTTCATTTACATCTTTATATTTGCGGTAACCCGGTTTGATGTCCGCTACTGCAGTTCCCAGTTGGGAAATCAACTCGGATTCTTTTATTTCTTCTTCCGACTGCCAGATTCCTTCTACCTGATATCCATAGAAAAGTCCGATAGGTTTTCCAACCTGTATTAATCCGATGGTTCCGGTAATGTTCAATCGGTCTCCGGAAAGCTCCAGCCGGTCATCTAGTCCGAGATCAAGTACCTTTGAACGATTAAAGGCTATATTCAGGGATGTTTTCCATTTAAAATCGGTTTTAGATATATTCAGGGTATTCAAAGTAAATTCCAACCCTTTATTTTCTACTGAACCGATATTTGTCCAGTAGGTAGAAAAACCAGTATATCTGGGTACGTTCATTTCCAGCAACATATCTTTTGTTTTCTTATAATAAACATCTGTTACCAGACTGATCCGATTATTCAGGAAACCGGCATCCAATCCGACATTATACTGATGAGTAGATTCCCACTTCAGGCTTTTATTATCAATGCGCAACGGGTAAACTCCGTCGGTAGAGTTCTTTCCGTCCGGTGTTATTTTGCTGTTCTGCAGAATTCCCAGGGATTCATAGGCGGGAATAGCCTGATTACCCACAATACCGAAACTACTCCGTAGCTTCAGATCACTGAGAAAGTCAGCAGATTTGAGAAAATCCTCTTCACTGGCTCTCCAGGCAAATGCCAGAGACGGGAAATAAGCGAATTTATTGCCGGATGCGAACTTCGAAGAGCCATCTGCCCGGAAGGTGGCTGTTACCAGGTACTTATCTATGTAATTATAATTGGCGCGACCGATAAAAGAAACCAGCGAAGTATTAATTAAAGAGTTATAAGGTGTATTTACCGTATTACCCATTGAAATATTGTTTATTCCCAATACGTCTATTCCGAAATTGGACACAGATATACCAAAACGCTTATTCACATATTTTTCTATAGTAGCTCCTCCCATCAGGTTGATACGGTGTTTCTTATCAATGCGTTTATAATATGAAAGTGTAGCTTCACCCAATAATTTAGAAGAAGTATATTGGGAAATAGAAGCCGAGCCGTTTGTTTTGGACCGGGGGTTATTGGCTGGTATAAATCCTTCATTAAGGGTGGACCTGTCGACATAAGCTCCTTTTAATTTAAGGGTAAATGGGGTGGAAAACTTATAAACCAGATCGGCAGCTACCTGATAATTTCTGTCTGTCCTGTCCCTTACCGAAGTCTGGGTATCTGCAATCGGGTTATAGATCACATCCCCATCCTCCATTTCGGCATACAGATCATCCAGCGTTTTCAGGGGTGACATTTGCAGTGCCTTGGTTACTACCCCATATATAAATCCTGTGGTGACGCCATCGGTTTTCCCATAACTTGCTGATATATTTGTATTCAGGGTAAAATTACGTAATAAATCGACAGAAGCATTGAAGCGACCTGTATATCTCTTATAACCACTATTAATAATAACACCCTGCTGGTCATAAAGGCTTCCCATGAAGGAATACCGAACGTCTCTGTTGCCTCCCCGGATGCTTATCCGGTGGTCATTGGTATAGGCTGTGCGGAACAATTCATCCTGCCAGTCCGTATTGGTCGTGTACTCCTGCCAGTTTATATAAGGGTTAGAAGAATTGCTATAGCCACCATTTACATCAAAAAGGAATTTTGCATATTCAGGACCGTTCAGCAGGTCTATTTTACGTTTTATCTGATTGATTCCGACGTTTCCGACATATTCTAATTTTGCTTTTCCTTCTTTTCCCTGTTTGGTTGTAATAAGAATTACTCCGTTTACCCCCCGGGAGCCATATATAGCCGTAGCTGATGCGTCTTTTAATACTTCAATGGATTCTATATCGCCCGGACTTATACTGCCCAGCGGATTATTCGGTGTCGTTCCATATTCCCAGAAATCAAACTCTCCGGAGTTTTCATTCATATCATACGAAATTCCGTCAATTACATAGAGCGGTGAATTACTTGCTGAAATAGAATTTACTCCCCGGATCTTTATTTCGGACCCGCCTCCGGGTGTTCCGTCGTTATTGATGATCTGAACTCCGGCAATTCTTCCCTGCAAAGCATCTTCCAGGTTATTTACAATCCTGCCGGAAGTTATTTCAGATCCCAGAGAAGATACGGAACCCGTAAGATCGGATTTACGCATATAGCCGTATCCGACAGCAACTACTTCATCCAGTTCATACACTTCTTCCTTTAGGATTACGTGATAAAATGGTTTATCAGTAATTCTGACTGCTTCTGTTGTCATACCGATAAAGGAGAAAATCAGGCTGTTGACTGTTGAAGATACAGTTAGCTCAAAGCTGCCGTCTGCAGCAGTTATTACTCCTGAAGTAGAATTCGGGATACTTACCAATACGCCCGGCAAAGGAACATTGGATACATCGGTTACTTTTCCGGTAATATTCCGGTTATTCTGTCCCCATAAAAGGAAAGGGAAAAAGAATAGTAAAAAGATAGTGTATTTTTTCATGGATTTAGAATATTAATTTCCGAATAAATATATTTCACATGTGGAATCGCTATGCAAATATTGAATGTTCGCATCTGATTTCCAAGAAAATATAAGTACCATAAGTCCTGAATTATAATTTGGAACTCATTTGGAGGAACTTTTCCGGTTACAGGGAAGAAAAGTGGTTATATTTGATATGAAAAGGGATAAAAAAGAAGGTTTACTTATTAGATAAAAATAAAAATACACCTTTTATTCATCCGGTAAAAAATTAAAAGAACAACTATTTACAGGAATTATATAAAAATAAATTATAAAAGAATAATATGCGTAATCAAAAGTTTAACATTTGAAAATCAATATAATACAAAAGTAGTCGTAACTTTGTTAGTAACGAGTGTTTCAATAACCCCTTTTATATGTATCCTTAAAATGTTTAATAAGAAGTTTTTTAGTTTCTTTCTTTTTATTTTATCCTGTTCACGTATATTTTCCGGTATAAATAGTGAAGAATTATCTTTTAGTCATCTTACTGTAAAAGACGGTTTATCCTCTAATTATGTAAGAAATATATTCAGGGACAAAGAGGGTTTTGTATGGATCGGAACGACGGAAGGACTGGACCGGTTCGATGGATGTCTTGTAAAGCAATATCCTCTTTTTATTCGTGGTGAACAAAGAAAAGGAGAAATTTATGCTGTTTGTGAAAAAGGAACAGATCTTTTTATAGTCTCTGCCATAGGCTTATATTTTTATAACCGGAAACAGGATTCCCTGAAACTGGCCTGCTCTCCACCGGATAATATACATTATACTTCTCTTTTTGTAAATGATACTTACAGGTATATTATTTTAGGTTCTGATAAAGGGCTTCATATTCTGAATGAAGACTTGAGCCGGAAGGAAATACTTCTTCCGAATGAACATATCGTAAGCATCAAAAAGTTTAAAGATCAATTTCTGATATTAACAGAAGATGCTTTATATATAATGAGTATAAGCAGGGAAGAAAGCTTTCATATCCGGTGTATTTTATTTCATGAATGGGAAATCAGAAATACGGAGATGATTTGCAAAGAGCCGTATGTTTATATAGGAACAAAAAATCATGGTCTGTATTGCTTTGAACCGGATAATCCTGCTTTTTATAAAGTAGAAGAAATTACATCCAATATTATTGTATCTCTTTTTCTTCATGAAGAATCTCTTTTTGTAGGAAGTAACGGAAAAGGACTGGAAATACTGAATCTGGAAACCAGAAAGGTAAGGAAATACATAAATGATTTTAAAGATCCTTATTCCGTTTCATCCAATTCTATTTATTCTATTTTCGTAGATAATCATCATATCTGCTGGTTGGGAATGTATTCTCTGGGTATTTCCTATACAAGGCAGCAGGATGATTTCTTCAATGTATATGACGGATTGGACAGGCATAGTATCCGCACTTTTCATGTCATAGATTCTCTTCAGATACTGGCAGGGACCAGAAACGGATTTATATACAGGGAAAAAGAAAATAATTTTATCTATTATTCTGCCGATCATGAAGCCATCCGTTCTGATATCGTACTTTCCATTTCCCATTTCCGGGATAATAATTACCTGATTGGTACTTATGGTGGCGGATTTTATATCTTTAATAAAGCAGACAAAGAAATAACAGAGTCTCCTCTTGATGAAAGGGATCTCAGGTTATTGAAATATGAATCTGTATATGGAAGTATTTATTTAAATGAGAAAATTTATCTGTTAACCTTAAATGGTCTCTTTATAATAAAGGATAATAAAATCAGGCTACACCTGAATGATGGTAATTCCGGACTTCTTTCTTCTTATATATTTTCTTATCTGGAAGATAAGGATGGAATATGGCTTGGAACAGCCAAGGGGTTATGTTTTTATTCTTACGGAAGTGACAACATAGAAAGTGTACCACTTAAAAATATACAAAATGATTTCCGGATAAACTATATTTACAAAGATTCTAAAAACAGTTTGTGGTTATGTACGGAAAATTATGGTTTACTCAGGTTTTATCCTGAAAGTAGAGAGATAGAGACGATAAGCAAAAAACTGGCTATTTCTACCGACCATGTAGCCGGAATTATTGAAGATAATGACCACATTCATTATTGGATCAGTACAGGAAACGGGTTTTATCGGTATAATGAAAAAAGTGGTAGGGTAAAAGCTTTCGGACCGGAAGACGGATTGGCTTATCAGTCCTTTTGTATGGGTGCGTGCCGGAAAACTCCGGAGAACAGGCTTTTATTCGGTGCTGAATATGGATTGGTATATTTTTGTCCGGTACCGGAAAATAATCGTGAGTACAATCCCCGACTTATCATTACCGATTTATTTATTGATCATAAAGTATTAAGCAGAGAAGATAACAGGGTTCATTTTAACGAGGCAGCACCGGCAGCACTCTACATAAAGGAAGATTCAAATCTGAAAATCAGACTGGTTAATTCCAATTTCAAAAACGGAGGAACAAGATCATTTGCTTATCAACTTTCATCTGATCCGGATGAATGGATATATATAAATGATAATAACATACTGGAAATTCAAAATCTGAAAGAAGGGGCTTACTCTGTTTATGTAAAATGCAGTGATGATGAATTTTCATGGAGCCAGCCTCAGGAAATAATAACAATATACGTAAAAAAAAGCTTTTTCCAGACACCACATTTCAGAATTAGCTGTGCCTGTATATGCCTATTGGTCGTATTAGTCCTGTTGAGAAAGAAAAACAAAATCATGCTGGCAATAGACATTCTGAAAAAGTCACGGAAGTTAAAGAAAAAGGATAAAAAGAATTCTTCTGATATCGAGTTAACTGAACAGATAATCGGAAAGCTCAGAATATATATGGAAGAAGAAAGGCCATACATAAATCCGAACTTTTCGATTAAAGACCTGGCTGATAATACCGGCTACTCCGTACATCAGATCTCCCAGGTATTAAATACTACCTTAGGTTCCAACTTTTCTGATTTTATAAATGAGTACAAAATAGAAGATGTGAAAGTCCGGTTACAGGGAAATGAGCTGGAAACTCTTACGTTATTGGCTATCGCGGAACAGTGTGGGTTTAATTCGAAAACATCTTTTTACCGTATATTTAAAAAATTCACAGGTGTAACGCCTCTGGAATACAGGAAAAGAATTAAGAAACAAGTGGGTAATAAGAATCAGGAATTGAAATAGTTTGTTAAAGCCTTACTGCTTATCACCAAACCCGACTCTTCCCTTCTGCGAAAGGAAGTACCTTTTGACGAAGTCAAAAGGGGAAGGGTTGACCCACGGTTGACGAAGCAATTTATAAAAAAGGGGTAGAATGAACCTGCAGCAATAAGAATAAAAACAGTTCTCACATTCTCAAATTTTTATTGCAATCGATAAGTTAACCTTTATACCCGAAAATACAAAGGGACACAAAGTATTACTTTGCGTCCCCTATATCCTTACGGCTTTATTAAAAGAAAGGTTTAAATATCAATCTTCATCCTTCTGAGAAGCTTCGTATTCTTTTAGAAGTTTATCCTGTACATCCGAAGGAACCAGCTCATAACTTGCGAACTTCATGGTAAAGGAAGCTCGGCCTCCGGTGAGCGAGCTCAGGGCAGTGGAATAATTTCCCATTTCTTTTAAGGGTACTTTTGCCATTAATTTCTCAAATCCTTTTTCACTGCTCATCCCCATAATGATTGCACGGCGCCCCTGCAGGTCACCCATCACATCTCCCATTCTGTCTCCGGGAACCAATACTTCCACGTCATACACAGGTTCCAAAATCTTCGGTGCAGCTTCTTTAAATGCCTGACTGAATGCATTACGTCCTGCCAGGCGGAAAGATATTTCATTGGAGTCTACCGGGTGCATTTTTCCATCATATACAATCACACGTACATCTCGGGCATAAGAACCGGTAAGAGGTCCCTGCTCGATTCGATCCATCAATCCTTTCAGGATAGCAGGCATAAACCGGGCATCAATGGAACCTCCGACAATACTGTTTACAAAGACAAGCTTGCCCCCCCAATCCAGGTCATATACCTGTACATCACGAGGTGTAATTTTAAATTCCTGTCCGTTGAATTTGTACATGGTAGGATCAGGCATTCCTTCGTAATAAGGTTCAACGATAAGATGTACTTCTCCGAACTGTCCGGCACCTCCGGATTGCTTTTTATGGCGGTAGTCTGCACGGGCGGATTTGGTAATGGTCTCCCGGTAAGGAATCCTCGGGGCCAGGTACTCAATCATGATCTTATCATTATTCTCAATCCGCCACTTTAATGTTTTCAGGTGGAATTCTCCCTGGCCGTGGACGATGGTTTGTTTTAATTCTTTTGATTGCTCAATTACCCAGGTCGGGTCTTCCTCATGCATGCGGGTAAGAACTTCACTTAATTTTTCCGTATCCGCCTCATTGACAGCTTTGATTGCCTGACGGTATCTCGGTTCCGGATATTTAATAAAGTCAAAGACATACTCACAGCCTTTTTCATTCAATGTATTGCCGGTTCTTACATCTTTTAATTTTACAGTGGCTCCGATGTCCCCGGCTACCATTTCGGGCACTTTTTCCCTTATCTGGCCGGCTACTGAAAACAACTGGGCTATCCGTTCTTTAGAACCACGGCTGATATTCTGCAGGTCATCTCCTTCTTTTACTTTTCCGGACATAACTTTAAAATACGAAACTTCGCCGATATGAGGCTCTACTGTGGTTTTAAAGAAATACAAACTGGTCGGTCCGTTTGCATCAGGAGCAATTTCTTCTCCGGTTGTGGTTTGCGGTTTTGGCATCTCATCTACGAAAGGAGCTACATTTCCTACGAACTCCATCATACGGCGTACCCCCATATCTTTCCCGGCACATACACAGAATACCGGGAACATACCTCTTGTAATCAAACCTTTGCGGATACCTTCCCGCATTTCATCTTCTGTCAGGGTTCCCTGATCGAAGAATTTCTCCATCAGAGCTTCGTCATTTTCCGCAGCGGATTCCACCAGTTTCTGATGAAGATCCTGTGCCTTATCCATTTCTTCTGCCGGAATATCCAATACTTCAGGAACGCCTCCTTCGGGTTTCCATTTATACATTTTCATTTTCAGTACATCAATCATTGCGTTGAAAGAAGGTCCTGTAGAAATCGGATATTGTACCTGCACGATGCGTCCACCGTAGTTTTCGCGTAATTGTTCAATGATATTTTCATAATCGGCTTTCTCTCCGTCCAGCTGATTCAATGCAAATAATACCGGCTTTTTCAACTGGTCCGTATAACGGAAAATATTTTGTGTACCCACCTCTATGCCATACTGGGAGTTAATCACGATGATAGCCGTATCAGTTACATTCAGCGCGGTAATTACACCTCCGACGAAGTCATCCGAACCGGGACAGTCTATTACATTTAACTTCCGCCCCATCCATTCCACATGAAATACAGTAGAAAAAACAGAATATCCGTATTCCTGTTCTACCGGAAAATAATCTGATACCGTGTTTTTTCCTTCTACCGTTCCCCGGCGTTTTATAAGACCACTCTCGAAAAGCATTGCTTCTGCGAGGGTGGTCTTACCTGAGCCTGCACTTCCCAATAATGAGATGTTTTTGATTTCATTTGATTGATATACTTTCATATCGGTATAATTTAAAAGTTAAAAAACCTGATAATTTATATAGGAATGTACAAGGTAAAGAAACCCTGTACATTTCTTATTCTATTCTATTGGAAAAACAAGTTGTTAAAAAACGGTTTGCAAATTAGAAATTAATATCCCAAAAAACAACCCCTATAGCTATGTTATACAACACTGTTTTTTAACATTATTCATTATGAAAGTAAAAAGTAAAAGGTGAAAAGTAACATCTGTATGCTACTTTTCACCTTTTACTTTTTACCTTTTATTTTAATTATCGTATTTTTGTATGAAAAGAGCCATATGTATATATTTTATACGCCACATATATTAACTGATCATACGCTGCCGGAAGACGAATCCCGGCATGCGGTTAAGGTTCTTCGCCTGAGAGACGGGGATATGATTTTGCAGACGGACGGACAGGGTACTTTTTATAAAACAAAAATTATCAATGCCCACCAGAAACATTGCCTGACTGAAATTGTCGAAGTACTTCCGCAAAAGCAGGAAAGGGACTTTCGGATTCATATTGCCGTTGCCCCAACTAAAAATATGGACAGATTTGAATGGTTTGCAGAGAAAGCAACGGAAATAGGGATTGATGAAATTACTCCGTTAAGGTGCCGTTTTTCGGAAAGAAAAGAGATGAAAACCGAACGGATTGAGAAAATCCTGGTGGCAGGAATGAAACAATCCCAAAAAGCTTTCCTCCCTAAACTGAACCCATTGGTCGATTTTGCTCTTTTTATGAATGCGCAATTACCGGAACAACGATTTATCGCACATTGTTATGAAGATATTTCCAAAATACCATTGAAAGATGCGTATGAAAAAGGAAAAGATGTAGTAATCCTGATTGGTCCGGAAGGTGATTTCAGCCCGGATGAAACAGAGCTGGCTGTCACAAATAAATTCCGCCCTGTTTCCCTGGGAAATTCCCGGCTTCGCACAGAAACAGCAGCATTAGTTGCCTGCCATACGATCCACCTGATGCAATAAATAAAGAACGGAATCCGTTCTTCTGTCAGAAGAAAAAGAAAAACGGATTGCCTTTTTATTATTGTTCTTTCCCATTCTCCCGGATCTATGGACTTTCAATAAGTAAAAAATGGATACAAAAGCATGGATCATATTTTTACTACAGATTATTCTTATTATCATTATCATCCAAATAATCTGTGTTATTATATCGGAAAACCGCAATCCGAATAAAACAATTTCATGGATTCTGATATTGACTTTTCTTCCGGGTATAGGGCTTCTTTTATATTTTTTATTCGGAGAAGAACACCGCAAAAAATATAAGATTGTTAAAAAGCTTTCTAGAGGATTAAATGTTGATGCTCTTCCGGATATGCACCTCTTTTCTTCCTCCTGTTATCCGGAAGAATATGAAAAGTTAGTTCGGTTGTTACAGACGTTAAATGATGCTCTGGTATTGGCAGGAAACAAAGTTAGCTTCTATGTGGATGGCAAAGAGAAATTCAGGCAGTTTTTTGAGGATATTTCCCGGGCAAAACACCATATTCATATTCTTTATTATAAAATTATAGATGACAAACTGGGACAGGAATTCAAAGATATTCTTATCAGAAAAGCAAAAGAAGGAATTGAAGTAAGGGTAATCTATGATGATGTAGGCTCCCTCAGAACGAAAAAACATTATTTCAGTGAATTAAAAAAAGAAGGAGTGGAAGTCGAACCTTACTTGCAGGTAAGAATACCCAGAATTGCCCGTAGGCTGAACTACAGAAACCATCGGAAACTGGCTGTCATTGACGGAATCATCGGATATATAGGTGGCATGAATATTGCGGATTGTTATGTAGAAGGAGTTTCCTGGGGAATCTGGCGGGATATGCAGCTCAGGATAGAAGGAAAAGGGACATACGGGCTTCAGAAAGTATTTCTGCTTGACTGGTATTTCGCCCATAAGACAGTGCCGGAGATAGCTCCTTATTTTCCTCCTGTAGAACATGATTCGGACAAAAATCCGTTGCAGGTTATTTCCAGTGGGCCGGTTGATATATACAACTGCATTGAGAAAGGAATTTTTCAGGCAATTACCAGTGCCAGAAAAAGTATTTATATCCAGACGCCTTATTTTATTCCTTCGGAAAACATCCTGCAGGCATTACAGACGAGTGCAATGAGTGGAGTGGATATTCATATTGTGATTCCTAAAAAATCCGATAATTATTTTGTGGACGGGGCTACTTATTCTTTTGTGAAAGACTTGCTAAATTATAATATTCATGTCTATTTATATTGCAAAGGGTTTATCCATTCCAAATGCCTGATTATCGATGAGTCATTAACAATTTCCGGTTCTGCCAACATGGATATACGAAGTTTTGAACTAAGTTTTGAATCAAATGTGTTTATATATGATAAGGAAACGGCAGAAGAAGCCACCCTTATTTTTTGGAATGATGTAAAAGATTCTCTGAAACTAAACCTGAAAAATTGGTTGAGAAGACCCTTGTGGCGACGTTTTTTTGAATCAGTCATGCGTATTTTTACCCCTTTATTATAATAACTTTTTATATAAATAACATAATATGCTGGAAACACTGTTAGGTCTCGGATATATCGGATTATTTATTGCCTGTTTTATTTCCGGAACGTTTATTCCATTTAGTTCGGATATTCTTCTCATTGCGCTGGTTGTGGCCGGTGGGGATGTATATACCTGCCTTATTGTCGCTACCTTGGCAAATGGTTCGGGAGGAATGGTCAACTATATAGTAGGAAGGATGGGAAAGATAACATGGATTGAAAAATATTCTAAAATCAGCCGGGAAAAAATTGACAACATGCAGAAAAAATTAAAAGATAAAGGAGGGTATGTGGCGCTTTTCTCCTGGATTCCGGTAGCAGGTGATATTATGATGATTTCCCTGGGATATTTGCGGGTAAATCCTGTCCTTACTACTATCTGCCTCTTTATAGGAAAAGGTCTTCGGTATATTGTTATTCTTTTCGTTACGATGCAGGGGATTAATTTATTTCAATAACCTGCCAATTATATTAATTGTAAATCACAAGGCTGGTGCCTTCCTATAATAACAGGAAAGATGGTTCCGGATGGGGTAGGCCGGAGTATGAAAATTCCAGGTTATAATAAAACGTTACCTGAATGCCCGTTTCTTATCTTTGAAAAGTAAAATGAAAAACCAATCCAGCAATTAAAGAAGAGGGATTTATGAGAAAAATAAATTGTGTGGTATCTTCAGGAAATTTATCTGCCCGTTGATAGACCTGACAGAAAAGTAATGAGGTTTATAAAAACCCCACTACTTAGATAGAATTAACAGATAAGATCCTATTCTTTGTTCTTCCGGTTTTGCTCCTTCCGGTCTAATAACAATTATTCTGTTCCAGTTGATTTTTCCAATGAGAGATGTTACCGGAAAGGTGTTGTCTTTTCTGCTGGGATAATTTATAGAAAGTTCCATCGCATGAAAGAGCTTCCTGCAAGGCACTAATTAAATGGTTAATATACGCTTTAGGAAGTTTATTATTCACTTTTTGTACCTGTCCCTGTGCATCCATCTGATAAGGTTTGTTTCCTGCTCTGTATTTACAGCTCATCAGGCAATAGACGTAAATATCTACTAAATCATCCGTACCAAGACGTTTATTGAAAAATCCTTCGGGAATTTGTACGCTCCCGGAAGTATAAAGCATAGTGGTAAGAGTTGGTTTTTCTTGAATACTGACCGTAGAGAAACCTCTTCTTTTTAATATTTTATTATATAATCTTTCCAGGTCTTCTGCTTTTTTAGGAATCAGACGACCATTGAATAAAAGCATATAATTATATATTTGTCCGTTTTGTTGTAAGGAAATGTTCATGAAATCATCATCAAACATCTTCAAGTCGACAATGTCAATGGAGTTGGATTCCAACGTATAACGCGGACAACTTTTGCCGTCGCTTGTTGTATAAACGATATTCTCCAGGTAACAGCTTATTTTTGTGTAGTCCTTAGCCTGTTTGTTATGAAAAGAAATGGCTCCGTCAAAAGGCATGCCGGCACCGGCTAACCTTGCTTTATATGTTATTTCTTCTCCGGGAGACATAGGGATGGTTTCCCGTTCCCGGTCTACAATAAAAGAACCTCCGTAAAAAAGGTTTCCGTTTTTACTTACATTTTTAAAACAAAAGACCGTATTATCTCCTACTATCATTCGTCCGATTTGCTTGATTTCTTTTACGGAACTGTTAGACAAATGAATATGCTCATTACTTATGTTTTTAAGTTTTACCATCAGGCAGGGAACGAAATGCTCATCTTCTACTAATTCAAGGCTGAGTGCTAAATGATTCTGGGAAAAGACAGAAAGAGAAGGGCATAATAATAAAAAAGAGAAAACAAATTTCCTGATTCGTCTCATAGAAAAAAATTTCAGAATATAAATTCCATTTATTAATTAAAAAATCAAATGAAAATATAATTCAATTATATGTAAATTTGAATGATGCAAATGTATGGAAAAAATAGTGCTTGAGATACTAAAAATCATTAAAAAGTATTATTTATTGAAGAAGATATTATTTGTTAATATTTAATATTCAATTAAATAGTTAGATGTTGATAAAAGAGAGGTTAGATATTTTTTAACTTAATTTGGCAGTCTTATCTGTTTTTTCTGTTTTCTGATTTAAAAATAAATCTATTTTTTCTTTTTGTATGAAAAATAAATTTATTTATGTGATTAAAATAAAATAAAAACGATCCTGCGGTTATTCTTTTCACATTGCTGTTATTTTATAAGTGAAAAATATCCTTATCTTTGTCTTCATAAAATAAAAAATCATTAAGTCTCTCAATATGGTAGATGTAAAACAATACTTAAATAGCGCCGAAGAAAAAATGGAATCAGCCATTCTTTTCTTAGATGAAGCATTGGCACACATTCGTGCAGGAAAAGCAAATGCCAGAATATTAGATGGTGTAAGAGTAGAATATTATGGTGCTTTGACTCCTTTATCCGGGGTCGCTACTATTACAACACCGGATGCAAAAACCATTGCTATTCAGCCTTGGGAAAAACAATTGATAAAAGAAATCGAAAAAGCAATTATGGCCTCGGAAGTTGGTATTACTCCTGAAAACAACGGGGAAGTAATCCGATTGAATATCCCTCCTTTGACCGAAGAACGTCGTAAAGCGCTGGTAAAACAGTCCAGACAGGAAGCGGAAGCTGCTAAAATAAGCATCCGGAATATCCGACGCGATACAATTGATCTGCTGAAAAAAGCTATTAAAGAAGGCTTACCGGAAGATATGGAAAAAGATGCGGAAGGAGCAGTTCAGAAGCTTCATGATAAGTATATAAAGAAAGTGGATGATATGGTCGGAGCGAAAGAAAAAGAGATCATGACCGTATAAAAATACAAAGGAAAAACAGTGAAGTCGGGAAATAAAGTATACAGGCTATATTCCCGGCTTTTCTTTTATTCGGATGAAGTATGAAAGGATTGGTAATTAAAAACACAGGGAGCTGGTATCAGGTAAAAGTCCCGGATGGGAGTACCATTGACTGTAAAATAAAAGGAAATTTCCGGATGCAGGGCATACGCAGCACAAACCCTGTTGCGGTAGGAGATATGGTCTCTATCGAAACGAATAAAGAAGGAACAGCCTTTATTACCCATATAGAAGATCGCAAAAACTATATTATCCGTCGTTCTTCGAATTTATCCAAACATTCTCATATTCTTGCAGCGAATCTGGACCAGGCAGTACTAGTGGTTACCATTAAATATCCGGAGACTTCGACTGTTTTTATCGATCGTTTTTTGTGTACTGCAGAAGCTTATCATATTCCTGTTATTATTATTATCAATAAAGTGGATTTATATGGTGAGGAAGACAAAGAATATATGCAGCAGCTTATTTATTTATATCAATCGATCGGTTATCCTTGTTATGCTATCTCTGCAACGACTCAGGAAGGAATTGAGAAATTGAAAGAAGATTTAAAAGGAAAGATTTCCTTATTCTCAGGAAATTCAGGAGTCGGAAAATCCACATTAATTAATGCGCTTGTACCGGGAATAAACTTGAAAACAAATAAGATATCAGGTTATCATAATAAAGGAATGCATACGACAACTTTCTCGGAAATGATTCCTCTTCCTGATGGGGGATATATTATTGATACGCCGGGGGTGAAAGGCTTTGGTACTGTTGACATAAATAAAAATGAAGTCGGCCATTACTTTAAAGAAATATTTAAAACTTCAGGGAATTGTCGTTTTCATAATTGTACGCACCAGCATGAACCGGGTTGCGCTGTGTTGGAAGCCGTAAAAGAACATCGGATCAGTGAGTCCCGTTACCATAGCTATATGAGTGTAATGCAAGATATGGATGACGGTAAATATCGATGAAAAATAAAAAGTAAATTCTGTAAGAAAAGAAGATACTTCAGGATATTTAAATAAAGAAACCCGGGGAATGTGCAGTGGTAAGGACAGCTTTTCCCCGAGTTTTGCCCGTTATTAAAGGTAAGGTTTAATGACAGGCTATTTTCCTTGTGATGGTATTTTTCTCCCTGTCAGTTGCCCGAAGGATATAGATGCCTTGCTCTAACCCCCCGGTGGAAAGCGCTGTAATGTTATTCCCGCTTTTTACCTTTGTCCCGTTGAGGGAGAACACTTCCACATCCGCTTCCTTGTTAAAGGTGAGCAGCTTTCCCTGTTGGGATACCGAGAGCTGCTGTGCCTGTACTTCTTCGGTTGCCGTGGATACCCCTGCCTTGTCGGTGTATATGTTCAGCCCGAAAAGGGCCAGCGGCCTTCCCCTTCCCATGGAGGAGGGCAGGGAAGCGAACTCGGCCGAGGACCAGTTGAGGCGGATAAAGCGGATTTGCTTTAATTCTTCCGCTGTGTTTGCCGGTATGGGGTCGTTTACCCCGTCGAAGTTGTCATCGCGCCCGGCGGTGTAGGTGTGGCTGTATGCGTTTGAGGCGGCATCTGCCGGGGCTCCCATCACGTATATTTCCCCCGCCCATGGGTTGTAGCTGCTTACAGGGCTTGTCAGGCGGAAGCTGGCCGTCTCGCTTGTTGTGGTGCTGTATGCTTCGGTCAGGGAGCAGATGTCAAACTCGTTGGATGCCCCGTGTGCATAGCCGATGACTTCCACCTGTGTGACGGGGTCTTTTCCTTGGGGTATTTCAATAAGGATGTAGGAGGAGAAGTTGATGTTGTTCTCGGCCGTGCCGCTTCCCTCGTTTGTCCCATCGCTTAGCTTGATGTAGGGGAAGGCTTCATGCATTTGCCCTTCCACCCATATGTTTGTGGCCTTCTGGAAAGTGTAGCGCAGGAAGGAGATGTTCACCTGCGAGTTCCCCTCTGTGAGTGTTTTTGTCTGCTGCCACTCACTTTCTTCAAAGCCCCTTACCTTAAAGGTGGGTGTTTGCTCTGCGGCCGCCCCTTGCGCAGTAAGGATGATTGCCAGTGCCAGTGCTGCTTTCCTGATGTTGTTTTTTTCCATGTTTTTTAAAAGTTTATTGGTATGTGTTTTTTGTTTTGTTTCTTAGTTTTCACCTGTGGGTAAAACCCTTTTTCTTCCTGTTTTTTAGCAGGCGTGTCATCCGTGGGTTAACCCTACCCCTTTTAGCAAAGCTAAAAGGTACTTCCCTTCCGGGAAGGGAAGAGCTGGTGAAAGGCCAGACAGCTCTCCCCCCGAAGAAGGGGAGTCCCTTTCCCGCAAGGGAAAGGGGTGGGGTTTGGTAGCAGCACAGCCGGGCAGCCGGACAAGCAAAAGCCGGGCTTCCCGCATACTCCTTCCGCACTCCACCTTCTTTTCCACACTGACTGCTTCCTGTTATAGGATAATCTTCTTCACCACCGTCTGCCTGTCAGTCTTCACCTTCACAAGGAAAATCCCCTGCCGGGCAA
>JAJQEC010000069.1 GCA_021201815.1 Candidatus Azobacteroides sp.
TTTTAGACAAAGAATGATTCTCATGCAAACGTACGAGGGGAGTACCTTTTGGCTTTGCCAAAAGGGGTGGGGTTTGGTGATACCCATTTTCTTTCCTCCTACAAATAAAATATGTCGCAAAGCACCTCTTTTTTCTTAAAAAATCTTCAAAATCACTTGCTTATTAACATATATTTAGCTTCTTTTGTAAAAGACAAATATATGTATGAAAAAGATCACCAGTACATTCTTTATCTTATTCTTTGTGTGGCTTTTTTCTTTTCCGCTTGCCGCGCAATTTCCTGTAGCTACCAGGCCTGGATCAGCTACTTTGTCTTCTTTCGGATATAAACCCCCGCACCGATATGGAGAACACATATGTCCGGCTTAATGAGATGGGATACCGGCGTATGCCGGAGGAAATGTACAAAGAATGGATCGAGATACTGACAAGAGAACCAGAGCAATTTGTAGGAAATAAGAACTAAGAGATGAAAACACATTTCTTAGTTCTTAACCGGTTATCTTGTTCCTCCTCCCAATGCCCGGTATAAATTTACTCCGTACTGGAGTTGTTCGAGTTTGTCATTTACCTGGCTTAACTGAGCAGACAATAAGTTTTGTTGTGCGGTTAGTACTTCTGTGTAGTTTGCCTCCCCTGCTTTTAATAATTCCTGTGTGTAATAAACGGCCCTTTGAAGGGATTCTATCTGTTCGTTCCGGATCGGATTTTTTGTCAGGGAAGCCTGAAAAGAAAATAAGATATCGGATACTTCCTGCCCGGCATTTAATACAGTTTGCTCGAAAGTCAACAATGCTTCTTCCTGTTGCGCTTTTGCTATTGCCAGGTTTCCTTTCAGTTGTCCACGGGCAAAAATAGGTTGTGTAATCCCACCGATCAGGTTAAGGAAAATGTTTTCCGGTTTGAAGAAGGAAGATAGTGTATTAGAACCATACCCTATGGCAGAGCCGGTTCCTAAAGTAATAGACGGATAAAAGGCAGCCATTGCAGCACTTGTTAATTCGAAAGCAGCCCGGAAAGACAGCTCGGCCTGTTGTACATCCGGACGTCTGGAAAGCATTTGCATGGGGACGCCGTGATACATCAATTCATTCACATCCTGATTTTCTAACGTCGAACGTAAAATTTCCTGTGGTTTTCTGCCAAGCAATACGGATAATGCATCTTCTGTCTGACGGATGCTGGTTTCCAGATCAGGAATTGTAACCAGTGTCGCGTAATACAATGCTTTACTTTGTTCCACAGAAGCAGCAGTAAGCATGCCGGCTTCCATCAGTGCCTGCATCGTTTCACTGCTTTGTTCCAGCACTTTCGCTGTCGAACGGGTAATCCTCAGTTGCTCATCCAATGCCAGTAAAGAGTAATAGGAAGTTGCGATATTGGCAATCAGGGAAGTCATTACCAGGTCAGAATAGATCTCGCTGTTCAGGAATTGCGCGAATTGCGCACGGCTCTGTGCGGAAAGCCTGCCCCATAAGTCAGCTTCCCAAGTTGCCCCGATGCCTAATGTATACTGGTTGGTATGGTATCCCAATACATCTTTTCCCCGTTCTCCGTTACTAAAACGGTTGTGGGTTACCTGTTCGGCAAGAGCAATATCCGGAAAATAAGCCAGGCGGGCTATATTCAGATTTGCTTCTGCCTGTTGTATCCTTGTATAAGCGATACGGAGGTCATAATTCCGCAGTAATCCTTCTTCTATTAGGATTTGCAGGTAAGGATCCGGAAAATAGCTTCTCCATGGGATATCTGCAATAGTGAATGTATCCACTGGCATATCTTCATCCCTGAATAATCCGGTTGTATCAATTACCGGAGCCTGATATTTCCTCGTTAACTGGCAGGATGTAAGGCCGATTATAAAAATCATTCCGGAAAAGAACGCTGTTTTCAGCATATGTTTTTTCATATATTCCTTATTTCTTAATGCATGTTCCAATAAAACAGGTATATTTATCTATATGACTTGTATAAATAAAAGCCATTTATTGATTATGTTTTTCCGGGCTGGACCTTTTTGGGAAATCCGGAGGGACAGTATCTTTTTTTCTACCGGATTTATTTAACCTTTCCTGCAGCCCTTGGAAAATAACAAACAGCGAAGGAATTACCAATACTCCCAGTAAAGTACCAATCAGCATCCCTCCTATTGCACTGATTCCGATAGAACGATTTCCCTGAGCTCCGGCGCCGGAAGAAATAGCCAATGGCAATAATCCGAAAATAAAAGCAAAGGAAGTCATCAGAATTGGTCTGAGACGTGCAACAGCTCCATTGATTGCCGCGTCAATAATACTCATTCCCTCTTTTCGTCGTTGTAAGGCATATTCTACGATTAGGATTGCATTTTTTGATAATAGCCCGATAAGCATAATCAGGGATATTTGCACATATATATTATTGACAATCTGAGAACCGAAAAACATCAGTCCGGAAAAAAGGAAAATGTAGATGCCGGCAATACCGATCGGTAACGATAGGATCACCGAGAAGGGAAGGATATAACTTTCATACAATGCTGATAAAAGTAGGTAAACAAATACCAGGCATAAGACGAAAATAATCAACAGCTTACTGCTACTGTTTGCTTCTTCCCGGGAGATTCCGGAATATTCATACGCGTATCCGTCCGGTAAAGTTTCCTTTGCCACTTCTGCAATCAGATTAATAGCGTCTCCTGTACTTGTGCCGATGTTCGGAATAATGGTTACATCCATAGAAGAGTAAAGGTTAAAACGGGTCCGGGATTGAGGGCCGGTGATGCTGTGTACAGTTATAAATTCCGTAACAGGAGCCATTTCCCCGCTGGCAGTTTGTACATATATCCCGTTCAGATCATCCAGACTGGCTCTGTATTCAGGGGCGGCCTGTACCATTACCCGGAATTGTTTACCATATAAATTAAAATTTGACACATACATACTCCCTATATAAGCTTGTAAAGTTGTCATAAGAGCTGATAAGGTAATACCTGCATCTTTAAGTTTGGCAATATCTACTTCCAGTTCTTTTTGAGGAAAGTTCGGATTAAATGTGGTGCTTGCTATTAGTATTTCCTGATGTTGCCGGAGGCGATTCAGGAAGTCCTGTGCAATTCCGTAAAATTTGTTTATATCGCCTCCGGTTTTATCTTCCAGTTGAAGAGAAACCCCACTGGCCAGTCCGAAGCCCTGAATGGTAGGAGTTCCGAAAAATAAGAAGGTTGCATCCTGAATGTGTGCGGTTTCCTGATTCATTCTTTTTACCAAATCCGTAGTACTTATATCCCGGTCACTCCACGGATCCATTTTAATAACCAGAGAAGCATAAGAACTTCCGAGCCCACTCATAAAATTTAAGCCGTTTATGCTACCTACATCTTTCACATGAGGCATTTTCTCAGCAATGGCTACTACTTGTTGCAATACGGAGTCGGTTCTTTCCATAGAGGATCCGGGAGGTAGAGTAATCGTTCCCATCACTGCCCCACTGTCTTCCTGTGGAATAAAACCGGATGGAATGGTCCGGATGAGAAAAAATAATATTCCGGCGAATATAGCAATAAGTACCAGCGGGATCCACCGTTTTTTCTTTTCTGTAATAAAATGCAGTACTTTTTTATATTTGTTAGTCGTTGCATTGAAAGCAATATTAAAATAATAGTAAAACCGTTTGATAAATCCTTTTTTCTGGTGTTCTTCTTCTTTTGGTTTCAGGAAAAGAGCACACAAAGCCGGACTTAACGTCAGCGCATTGACTGCTGATATGATGATTGCTACCGCCAGAGTAAGCCCGAATTGTTGAAAAAAGACTCCACTGATACCTCCGATAAAGCTTACGGGAATAAATACGGCAGACATTACTAAGGTAATGGAAATGATTGCCGGAGCAATTTCGCTCATCGCACTTTCTGTTGCTATACGTGGATTTTTTTCGCCGGCATCTAATTTTGCATGTACTGCTTCCACTACTACGATGGCATCATCTACTACAATTCCGATCGCAAGGATTAATGCAAAAAGAGTAAGCAGGTTAATAGAAAAACCGAAGATTAACAGGAAGAAAAAGGTTCCTATAATTGCAACCGGTACTGCAATTGCCGGGATAATCGTAGAGCGTATGTCCTGCAAAAATATAAATACCACCAGGAAAACCAGAATAAATGCAATAATTAATGTATGCCATACCTCATTGATCGATTCATCCAGGAACTCACTGGCGTCAATCATAAACTCATAATGAACACCGGGAGGCAGGTTCTCTTTAACTGCTTCCAGTTCTTTTTTTACGTTGTTGATTACCTGTTGTGCGTTGGATCCGGAGGTCTGACTGATTCCTATCATTACCGATTGATTTCCTTTTACCCGGCTGTCTATGGTATAGTTCAGAGAACCCAGTTCTACATCTGCTACATCTTTCAGGCGTAATACCTGTCCATTGTCCGAACGGATAATGATATTCTGGAATTCTTCTACGGATTTTAGTCTTCCGGTATATTTTAATGTATATTGAAATGCCTGGTTGCTATTTTGTCCGAGTTCTCCCGGTGCCGCTTCTATATTCTGGTCCTGTAAAGCTGCAACGACTTCCGTAGCGTTTAACCCATAAACTGCCATTACGTCCGGTTTGAGCCATACCCGCATAGAATAACTTCTTGCTCCGTATACATTTGCATCTCCGACACCCGGAACCCGTTGTATTTGTGGAATAATATTGATATTGGCATAGTTCTGGATAAACTGTCCGTCATAATCCGGATTATCCGAATAAAGAAATAACATCAATAGTGTACTGGTCTGACTTTTCCTTACGATTACTCCGGTCTGTACAACTTCTGACGGAAGAAGAGAAGAAGCCTGAGAGACCAGATTCTGTACATTTACCGCCGCGATATCGGGATTTACTCCCTGTTCAAAATAAACGGTAATATTTGCTGACCCGGCATTGGAGGCAGTCGAAGTCATGTAGGTCATCCCTTCTACCCCGTTAATTTGTTCTTCAAGCGGAATAACGACACTATTCATTACCACATCGGCATTCGCTCCGCTATAATTGGCTTGTACTTGTACCGTTGGAGGTGCTATATCCGGATATTGTTCCACTGGAAGGGAGGTTAATCCGATGATTCCGAGTACAACAATGAGAATCGAAATCACTGTTGATAATACCGGTCTTTCGATAAATAATTTCAGCATAGGGTGTGGTTACTTTTTAGTCAACAAGTATTTTCTTTCCATTTGATAAAGTTGCTATTCCATCAGTGACAATCCGTTCTCCGGAATTAAGCCCGCCGGTTACGGCGTATCTTTGTCCATCGGGAGTAGCTTCTACAGTAATGACTGTTTGTACGACAGAATCTCCCTGAACTTTATAAACAAGGATTTTATCCTGTAGGTTAAAAGTTGCTTTCTGAGGTATTTCAAATACATTCTTTAGTGTGTGAGGAATAGAAATCTGTCCACTGCTTCCACTCCGTAATAAGCCCTGCGGATTAGCAAATTCTGCCCGGAAGTTTGTAGAGCCGGTGGATGTATTAACTACCCCGGCAATAGTTTCTATTCTTCCTTTTTCAGGATATACTGTCCCATCGGCTAATGTGAGAGTTACCATGGGCATGTTCTTTATTTTTTCAGCCTGTGTATTTCCCGGATAACTTTCTAATAATTCCAGTAATTCTTTTTCATTTAATGAAAAATAGGCATATACATTACTGGTATTGGCGATAGTTGTTAATACATTTGAACTGCTTACAAGGCTTCCCTGCCGGTAAGGGATAGAGCCTACAATTCCATCGACCGGGCTCGTTACATTCGTCCAGCTAAGAGTAGCTTCGGATTGTGTGAGGGAGGCTTGTGCCTGACGTAGGCTGGCTACAGCAGCCGAATATTGGTTTTCGTATGTTTCCAGTTGTACATTACTGATAATATTCTTTTCTGCCAGTGGACGCATTCTGTCCACATTTAACTGAGCTGTATTTAAATTTGACTGAGCTGTCGTAACAGTGGCACGGGCTGTTTCTACAGCCTGAATAGATTGGGGAGAATTGATGCGAAAAAGAGTTTGCCCTTTTCTGACCACAGAACCTTCGTCAATGTTAATTTGCTCGATGAATCCATCAATCCTCGGCCGTATTTCTATATCTTCCTGTCCACGTATGGTTGCCGGATATATGTTTTCCAATATTACATTTGTTTCCTGCATCACCGTTGTGGGATAATGTTCTGGAGTCTGGTTCTGCTGTGGAAGGTATTGAGAAGCGTCCTGCTTTTTGCAGGAAAGAAACAGCACCCCTGTCATACTAAGAATAATAAAAGTTTTACAATTCATATAAATGAAGTATTATATAAAACATCTGATCTGATTGACAAATAAGAAATCCGGAAAGAACTCACTCAATGTTCGGTTTTATAACAATGTTTATTTAAAAATGGTTCATGGTGTAAAAAGAGATAAGTGATATTCCTTTTTATAAAAATGCAGGACATATAATGTATAAATTTTCCTAGTCGGAAAATGGAAAAGAAAAGGTAAAGGATAGAAAATAATGAAGGTATAATTAATCTTATTCAAAGAAAAGGAAGGGGGAATAAAATTATCAGAAAAAATGTTCTCTTTATCAGAAAAAAGAAAAAGGTAAAATACATTTCGTACTTTACCTTTTACCTTCTTCTTTTATCTTTTTCCTCAGGCTATTTCACCTCTTACTATTTCTTCTTTGTCTTTGTCCCAATACATGGTCCGGCCTTCCAGATAAGCCCGTGTGCCCATGTGGGCTGCAATTGCTTCATCGAAAGCCGCATCGATATCACATGAGGGCTTCAGATCACGGTTGCGGATACACTCCAGCCATTCACGAAGATGAAGAAAAGTAGTATCATATCGTTTCCCTCCAAGATACGAATAAAGCAAACCACGTTGAGCAAAATATAATTCTGTGGCAGAAGTAATTGCATCCACGTCGCTTTTACCGGGAACGTAGGTGTAGAAAGGAACATTTGGCTTAATGATGCCTTGTTCGATCTTCTCTTTATAGCGGGTTGACCAGCCGTCAATCTTAACTGTCAGGGTATCTCCTACTTCCATAGAGGCATCATGCCCCATAATTACTTTGCCCCTATCCCTTGCGCTTGCCAAAGTTGCACTATAAAGTAATGTCAGATTCTTATCCGGAAATTCAAAAGTGGTTTGTAATACGTCCGGGACAGTCCTTCCGTCTTTAAAGAAATAAATACCACCGGAAGAAGTTGCAGAATGAGGAATCCCTACTCCCATCAATTGGTTAATTGCATCATACTCATGAGTTAATAAGTCCCCGCTTAATCCGGTGCTGTAATCCCACCAGCAACGCCAGCGGAAGAATCGTTCCAAACTGAACTTATCCCTTGCATCAGGTCCTACATATTTGACCAGATTATGGGAGGTCATATAATCCATGTATTCTTTAATCCGTTCCGGATCTCCTTCGAATTGTTTCCAGTCAATCGTCTGAGGATTTGCAGTAGGATGAATGTCATATACCCATGCACCATTGGGATCATTCCGGTTTGTACACACTTCTATGAGGGTAACAGGACCTAAAAGATTTTTATCAAGAATTTCTTTTGCTTTGTGGTAACTATCTACCTGTCTTCCCTGATGCCCTAGCTGAAAAACGACACCGGTCTGCCTGATAATATCCCTTACCATATACGTTTCGGGAACAGTCCATGAGAGAGGTTTTTCCACATACACGTGTTTTCCGGCTTTTGCAGCTTCCATTGCCATTGTACTATGCCAATGGTCCGGAGTAGCAATTACGACGGCATCGATATCGTCCGCTTGCAGCATTTCTTTGTAGTGCCTGTAACGTTTCGGAGCGGTTCCTGCTTTGCCGCTTACTCCTTCCCGGTGGATATTAGCTCCGGCTGTACCCCCTTCTTCTGCAAATGTATCAAAAATATCATAGACACCGGTAAGTACTACATTCAGGTCTTCCTGCTGACGAAATTCATCATAACGAGTATCTTTTGAATCTTTTTTGGAAGAATCAATCAAACCTTGCAAATAATCCGGCGTTGCAAATCCCAGTCCGCGTAATAATTGTTTTCCTCTTATACCACAGCCAATAATACCAAGCCGGATTTGTTTTCCTCCCGGTTGAAGAGGGGCTATGGTCGCAGTGTCCTTACTGAGACTGAAAACATCGCTTACATCTTTTAGTGTCTTATCGTATTTTTTCTTTTTATATACTCCATATGCCAGTGCCCCCAAAACCGGGACAGTAGCCAGCGCTTTTAATGCATCCCGTCTTCCCTGAGATTCAGGAAGAGCGCTTTCTTCATTATTTTTTTTCTTAGAAGACGGATTTATTTTTTTGTTATTCTCTTCTTGTGATTGTGTTTTATCTTCGGGTAACATATCGTTATTGTTTATTACGGGTTAAAAATTTATTTATGTATCTGTCCAGCCCGATAATATGGGAGGTAGGGAAATATACCAGCACCATCAGTGCACCTATTTCGATAAGGTTTTTATCTACCCATAAATAAGAACCTTCTGTAGGCATCATATATTCCGCACCGATAAACGGCGGATGGGAAAGGTAGTATAAAAGAAGAAATAAAATTCCTCCGATAGAGGCAAGACGGGAGAAACACCCCAGAATCAACCCTAATCCGATCAGTGTTAATCCGAATACATTGATGTAATTGGAGATAGCAAGTAAACCCGGATCGTTAGCTAACCAATGAAAGAAACCGGTTAAAAAGCCATCCGAATCCATCAGATAAGGATAAGCAGACCAATTAGGATTCAGAATTTTTACCACTCCTTCATATAGGAAGTGCCAACCGATAAGTACCCTTAAGACCACAAGCTATAAGGTTTGCGTACGTGAATAAGAAATTAGTGTGTGCATAATTTGATTTATGAAATGTGTGTTATTGTTTTGTAAGATATGATAAGGAAATTTATTTAAGTCAGGAAGTATTGATTCCTGATAAATAATGGTAGTTATATCCGGACTTATAAAAAGATAAGCAGTAAAAATACGGCAATAAAAAGCGAAACACTAAAATCATGTGTCTTTCTTGTTAAGGTTATTCGTGAGAACTGAATAGGGATACGCGCTGCAAAGATATAATATTTCTTTTTCCTGAGTCTCTTTTTTGTGAGATTTGTGTGTTTTTCCTATAAATTTCTTTTTGAAAACCATAAGAAAGCAACCGGGGCAATTTATTGTAATGAGTAAGTTTTGTCAAGTTCCTGGATACCGTATGTAAGAAAAAGCTTACAATAGTCTTTTTTATTTTTTATGAAATATTAAAGGATTATTTTTTACTCTCTGAAAAACGAGTATTATAGGGATATGAGCGAAATTTTTGTTTGTTGTCTTAATAAATCACAAAGAACAAAATATTTTGAAGGGATGTTATAAGGGCATGAATATTTCATGTAAAATACTTATTTTCCTCTTTTGCATAGGAATAGTAGGATGTACAGATAAAAGAAGTAACATTCTTGATTATCAGACATTGGGTATTCGTACGCTTTGTCTACCGGTAGCTTTTGAGCCGGAAAGCGAGGAGAATGAAAAAAAATTTGCATGTCCCAAAGAAAACGGGGATTCATTATTTTTCAATACGGAATTGTTCCCTGAAAATATCCGTATTGCCAGACTTCCTCAAAGAGATTCTATCCGGACAATTCTTGCTTATTCAGAAACACCTGCCGGACAAAAGCTTGTAAAAGTCTATACTATTAATGAAAAGAATGTAGTAAAAGACAGCATGACTCTTTTTTACCATAAAGAGTTAGACTATAATCATCTTATTCTGCAACAAACTTTTCAGATAACAGAAAATTACAGATTCAAAGTTTCTAAACATCTTAATGATATTTTAATAGAACAATTATTTTACAGGATTGATGAAGATGGATACTTTTAGGAAGTAAGAGATGGGATCACTCCTGCCATTGCTTATGAAAGTCCGGATGAAATCCGCTATACGGTAGAATCTTTTGTTTGGGATTATGACGAAACAAATAAATTGTATCGTAAAGACTTAGAAACAGCTCATTTTGAAGTTGAAGAAAACGGCAATATCCTTAGGACTTCCTCTAATTAGTACCTTTTCTAAAAATCAAAATTACATTTTTATCATTTCTTCGGATCTGATTTTTATATTCGGATAATAGGATTTTATTTTTTCATTTTTCTTATTAGGAAGTTATACTCTTTCATATCATTTGTAGGTTAAACACTGTTTTGCTCCCGATTTTACTTTTCATATTTTTTTCCTGGCAATATTGTTGTCAAATCCCTCTTCTTTACTAAAAGTAACAAATATGTTAATTGTAAAAAATGCCTATTTATATAACTTTCCTTTTTTTTCTTTTGTTTTTTATAATTACCTTTCCAAAAAATAGACGGTCATTAACCTAACAATTATATTTTTATAATTTGAAAACCATTCTTTTATAAAAATGAAAGTTTAAAATAATAACATTATAAATCATAACCCATGGATCTACTACTCTTACCCTCACAAATAATGAGAAAAAGCGTTTGCGTTTTGTTTTTTTTATTCTTTCTTACAGATATTGTATATAGTAAAGACATTCCATATTTAAAGAAAAATGAAAAAGGAGTTACTCAGTTAATCGTTGACGGGAAACCATTCATTATGTTAGCAGGAGAATTAATGAATTCTAGCGCTTCCACATTAGAAAGTATGAAGCCACGGTGGCAAAGATTGAAGAATCTCAACTTAAATACTGTTCTGCTTACAGTTACATGGGAGCAATTGGAACCGGAAGAAGGACAATTTGATTTTACGGTCGTGGAAGGATTAATAAAAGAAGCCCGGCAATATGATATGAAACTTGTTTTCCTTTGGTTCGGAAGCTGGAAAAACGGTTCTTCCGGTTATGCTCCGCATTGGGTAATGCGTGATACGAAACGTTTTCCGAGGATGAAAACAAAAGAAGGTGAAAACCGTCCGTTTCTTTCGAATTTTACGGAAGAGCTGGCAAAAGCCGATGCCAGAGCATTTGCAGAACTGATGAAGTACATCCGGAAAATAGATGAAGAAGACCGTACTGTATTAATGGTTCAGATTGAGAATGAAATCGGATTACTGGGAGATAGCCGGGACCGTTCTCCTTTAGCGGAAGAATTGTTCAGGAAGGAAGTGCCTATCAGGCTGACAGACTATATCCGGAAAAATGAAAAGCGAATTCTACCTGAAATCATCGAACAGTGGAAAGCAAAGGGAAAAAAGACCAAAGGAAACTGGGAGGAATTATTTGGTAATACCAGTCATAACCTGGCAGATGAAATATTTATGGGATGGTATTACGCTCTTTTCGTAGAGCAGGTTGCTGCTGCAGGAAAAAAAGAATATCCGTTGCCTATGTTTGTAAATGCATGGACTATTTATCCGAAAGATCCTATTCCAGGAAATTATCCCAGCGGAGGACCGAATGCCCGTATGCTGGATATTTACCAGTTAGCAGCTCCATCAGTAGATTTTCTGGCAATAGATAATTATAATGATGATTATATTTCAAAGTTAAAAGAATATGATAGAAATGATAATCCTATATTTGTGCCGGAAGCAGTAGCACTTTGGCGTGGAGAGAAATGGAGTGGCCCGGCTAAAGCATTTTATACGCTCAGTCAGTTCAATGCGCTTGGATTTTCTCCTTTTGCTATTGATAATGATGTATATGATGAAAACCATCCTTTAAAAGATGCATATCGTGTATTAAACAATCTGACTCCCTTGATTGTACAGGAGCATGGAAGTGGGAATATGAAAGGATTTATGCAACAGGAAAATGATCAGGATGTGGTTGATTTCGGAGATTACGAAATATATGCTCATTATAATTATTCTTTTCTGGGTTATGGTTTGGTGATTCGTTTGTCAAAAGATGAATTTCTGATTGCTGGAAACGGAGCCGATATTTTTATCAGATCTAAAAATGAAAAATTATCCGGTATCAGTTATGGAACTATCCGGGAAGGATATTTTGTGAACGGAGAATAGAATACATCCAAATATCTGGGTGGTGATGAGGCTATGCAGGGAGTAGGTGGAGTCAAATTACCACCGGTATATTTACCTGAAGATGCAAACCATAATCAGATAACCATTGTTCGGATAAAAGTTATTCCTGTAGAAAGTTCTACTTATAAAAATAAAAATATTTTTGACTGAGTTTTTTCTTTTTGTAGGAATACCTGATAAGGGTAGAGATGCAATATAATCCGGCTTTTTTTCCGGACTGTATGGTATTTCCATTCTTATTTTTTATACCTTTATGAATAGTCTTTTTTTATAAATCCAAATAAAGTTGTTTAGAGAAATTCATTAACTCCTTATAATCCGGAAGATTTAAAACTTATTATAATTAAAAGTTTAAAGTATTAGTTATATAAGGTTATTTAGCCCGAGCTTTATAAAAATAAAAAGCCTAAGCATTTTCCTTACAATTATGGACATATTTGTGACCCATTTTTATCCATTCAAAAATGGTCACGAATTAGCTTACAAACTATGTCTTTTTTGTCTGGTCTTTGGCTTTTAGATGCTGGAGATATAATAAAAAAATCCTGCAATATGTTGATATGGCAGGATTTGTCTAATTTCTGTCTGGCTTTTACTTTTTACCAAGTGACCCCGGAGAGGCTCGAACTCTCGACCCAATGATTAAGAGTCATTTGCTCTACCAACTGAGCTACGGAGTCTGAATTAGCATGGTGCAAAATTAATGAATTTCCCTACATCTGCAAGAGGAAATGTTTCTTTTTATAAATAAAACTTATTAAAAAGCTGTTTGACAGGAAAGAAGGGATATTTCTTTTAAATAAAGAAAAAAAGGATTATTTTCGCATATTGATTATTTATTTTAAAAACAAAAAATGATGAAATCTCCCGATTGTTTCTATTGTCAGAAAAATGAAACGCTAAGTGATTTAATGCTGGAAGTTGCAAAATTGGATGTTTCAACCGTATATCTTTTCAAAGAACAAACCTATCGGGGAAGATGCCTGGTAGCCTATGATGAGCATGTGAATGAATTATTCGAATTATCGGATGAGAAGCGCAATGCTTTTATGAAAGACGTAGCACAGGTAGCACAGGCAATGAGTAAAGCATTTGCTGCTAAGAAAATAAATTATGGTGCTTACTCGGATAAATTATCTCACTTGCATTTTCATCTGGTACCGAAATATGAAGACGGACCTTCTTTCGGAAGTACTTTTGAAATGAATCCTCAATGTGTATATTTATCAGATGAAGAATACAGCTCTCTTATTGAAAAAGTAAAAAATAATTTATAATATTTCTATTTGTAGAAAGTAATGAATAAGACTGTTGCGATAATTTCCGACGGTCTTATTTTATCCGTTCACGTTGGAATCAATAAACAGAAATCATAACAATATGCTGGAGCAACAAACTATATGTGCTATTTCTACCCCTCCGGGTACAGGGGGTATTGCTGTCATCCGTATTAGTGGAGAGCATGCAATTAGCTATGCGGATAAAATATTTACTCCGAAAACGCACGCTGTATCCCTTAACGAACAAGAAGGATATAAAGCAATCTTCGGAACCATCTTTCATTCAACAGGCGAACCTTTAGATGAAGTAGTAGTAACGGTTTTCCGGAATCCTCATTCTTTTACAGGAGAAGATACCGTAGAAATTTCCTGCCATGGTTCACCATATATCCAGCAACAAATTCTTCATTTATTGCTTCAGGAAGGAGCTCGTTTAGCACAACCAGGGGAATTTACCCAACGGGCTTTCCTAAATGGCAAAATGGATCTTTCCCAGGCGGAAGCAGTGGCAGATCTTATCTCGTCTTCTTCAACAGCTTCCCATAGACTGGCCATGAATCAGATGAGAGGAGGCTTCAGCGATACATTGAAAGAATTGCGAGCAAAGCTATTGGATTTTGTCTCTCTTATTGAACTAGAACTTGATTTCAGTGAAGAAGATGTTGAATTTGCTGATCGTGGACATCTTACTGCTCTGGTTCATACTATCCGGGAAACGATAGAGAAACTGGCAAATTCTTTCCAACTGGGAAATGTTATTAAAGCTGGTATCCCGGTAGCTATTGTCGGGGAAACAAATGCCGGTAAATCTACCCTGTTAAATTTACTTCTGAATGAAGAAAAAGCCATTGTCTCCGATATTCATGGGACGACAAGGGATGTGATAGAGGATATTGTCAATGTCCAGGGAATTACTTTCCGTTTTATAGATACAGCAGGCATTCGGGATACCGGAGATACTATAGAAACATTAGGTATCGAACGAACTTTCAGGAAAATAGAGCAGGCGTCTATTGTCCTTTGGATGATTGATGCCACTCAGATCAGTGAAAAAATAGACTCTGTTGCCGAAAAAATACTTCCGCGTACAAAAGAAAAAAAGCTCATTATTCTTTTTAATAAGACAGATAAATTAAGTCCCGAAGAACAGACATTATTAAAGAATGAATTTTTGCCTCTTACGGAAGCAGTTCGGATTCCCATATCAGCAAAATACAATCAAAATTCGGATATACTGGAAAAAGCACTGGTAGATGCCGCCAATATCCCTTCTATCAGTGGGAATGATGTGATTGTTACTAACCTTCGTCATTATGAAGCGTTAGTAAATGCCCTGGATGCTATCAACCGGGTTGAGTCCGGACTAAAACAGGGCATCTCCGGAGATTTCCTTTCTCAGGATATCAGGGAATGTATGCATTACCTGGGAGAGATTACCGGACAGATCTCGACGGATGAGGTATTGGGGAATATTTTCGGGAAGTTTTGCATCGGGAAGTGACCTATAATAATAAACAAGTAAGAATAATTACAAACTACTGCTAAGATTTTCATTAAGAGCATCTTTTCTTATTTTTAAGTTATCGCATTTTACCTTTCTTTTTTTACCTTTTTAATGGATGAAAAATGAGCTTGTCAGAATTTGGTAATAAATTTGAAGCAGATTGATATAAATATATGTAATATTAACTTTGGAATTATGGTAAATGGAAAGGAAAGCACTCTAATAAAATCCGAGAAAATATTCAATAAGTTTTAAAGTAGAAGCAATACCAATTGAAGAGATCATATTATGATATAAATCTAAAAGAAAAACCACAAATAACCTTGGTTGTTTTTTGATTTTAAATAGGTTATTTCAATAAAAATCTATTAACATTTAAAATATTAGATGTTAAATTGTTGCATTTTTCTTATCTTTCGAAAAATTCATATTAATAATAAATCAATTACGTATGTTAAGTAATGAACAAAAGAAAAAAATTGTAGAGGAGTTAGCAAAAAGAACAAATGGCTTAACTTGTCCAATGTGCCAAAACAAAAGTTTTATTATGTCAGATGGGTATTTTAATAATAGTATGCAAGCTGACTTAAGAAATATTAATATTGGGGGACCGAGTATACCAACAATTGGTATTATTTGCAATAGATGTGGCTTTGTGAGTCAACATGCTTTAGGTACTTTAGGATTATTACCAAAAATTGAAGAAGATGAATCAACAAAGTAATCAACAAACTCAAAAAAACTTGATAGATATATCAAGTGGATTAATGGACGGACTAACTGTACATCAAAATATCCAACAAGAGGTTATAGTAACGACAGAAGATAAAATTCGTCTAATCTTACAAGGTAAGTTGACATCTCAAAAGGCTTGGTTAGCTCCATTTGGATTACTAATATCTTTCATTGCAACATTATGTACTACAGATTTTAAAGCTGCTTTTGGATTGTCAAAAGATGTTTGGCATGCAATTTTTATAATTTTAGTTTTTCTGAGTGCAATTTGGTTAATATATGAACTGGTAAAACTATGGAAAAATTGGAATAAGACCGATATGGACAGTATAATTCGAGAATTCAAAATTAAGCAAGAAGAGAAAACTTCGAAATAAATCTTTAGGTTCTTTTTGAATATCATTGATAACATTTTTGTTCACTCAAAATAAGAAGAAATTTCTTCTATCATTCATTAATATGTGCATGATCTTGGAGAATTAGCAGAATAAATAACTAGATATAATATAAACCATTAATAATGAATGGGTAAGTTTGTTTTTACTAATGGTTGTTTATAGATAGAGTTATGATTTTTGTATAAGATCTGTATCACAGATTTACGACTCATGGATAAACAATATAGGTTATATTATGCATCGAATCGTGAGCTAAGTCATGAATAATTTAACAACATATCTTATAGAAGAGAAACAGATAAAGCGGAAAGGAGGGTTATATCACAAAACACAAGTAAGCCTTACTTATAACTCTAATCGAATAGAAGGAAGTAAACTCACCGAAGAACAAACCCGTTTTATTTTTGAAACCCGTACCATCGGTTTCAAAGATCAGGAAGCGGTTCCTGTGGATGATATTATAGAAGCCTCAAACCACTTTGTCGCTTTTGATTACCTGCTCGATACAATAGAAATGCCATTTTCTAATATTCTTATAAAAGAATTTTATCGTATTTTAAAGACAGGGACAGCGGATGCTGTTAAAACCTGGTTTCAGGTAGGAAAATGGAAAAAACTGCCGAATGAAGTAGGAGGACTTAAAACAACTTTACCTCAGCATGTTGAAGAAGAAATAAATAAACTCAATCATTCGTATAATGCTATTGATAAAATCTCATTTGAAAATATTATTGAATATCATTACCGTTTTGAAAAAATACATCCCTTTCAGGATGGAAATGGTAAGGTGGGACGCTTGATCATGTTTCGTGAATGTCTTAAAAATGATATTGTCCCATTTATTATTGATGAAGATCATAAACAATTTTATTATCGTGGATTAAAAGAATTTGAAAAGGTTCGCGGCTATCTGATCGATACTTGTCTATCCGCACAAGATGTTTATGTTGGCTGGGTAAATTATTTTTATCCTGATTTATTTAAATAATAAGCCTAAGTTGTTTTTATACCGGTTATACCTTTCTCTGTCGGCAAATAATTGTATGTCCCTGTTTGTACCTTTGAAAAGTAAAGTGTTTTTAATTAGTAATATACATTTTATGTACTGGGAAATAGTAAATAAAAACAATAATAAAAAAAGTACTCATCCAGAGTACTTTTTTTATTTATACTCTTATCGGTCTTATTAATAATCTTCTCATTTGATTCTAAAAGATCTATTGAGATTTAACATAAAAAGTATCCGGAAATAAATTGTTAACAATCTTAATAATTTTATAACAAACAATTTAAATAAAAATGATGTTTGGTGTATGGGAAAGTTATTTTGTAACGCATTTATTTGGTTGGTTGTAAAAGAGCGGAATTCTATGTATTTCATTTGTAAATTATAAATATAAAAAATAAGTGTAGAAATACCTCTTACATAAGAATATACTTATATAAAAACTAATTATAAAAATAAAGTATATCATGTATTTGAACTATTAATAAATCAATTATGAATAATGAAATTGTTAAATATAGGTCTTAAAGAAAATCACTCTTCGAAATTTTAATAAGTCTGCTACTCGTA
>JAJQEC010000010.1 GCA_021201815.1 Candidatus Azobacteroides sp.
GCCTTTATCGTGGAGGCGCAAAGCCCCTTCACTTCCCTTGTGGCAAACCCAGGGGACATGACATCGGCTAGGGCGGATGAAATCCTGCGCACAGGGCAAAGGGAGGACACTTCACAGCTGCTCACCCTGGAGGTGCACCGCGGCAAGCAGGTGAACAAGACCCTGGTGGTATATTCCCCCCAGGGGCAGGACCCCTACCGGGAAAGCATCCCCAAGACTTTCCTCAGGCACAGGAACGAGGCGGTGAATATCTACACCCTTTCCCCGGAGGGCGTGCCCCTGGATTTGAATTACCTCACTTCCCTGGAGGGGATAACCATACCCCTGGGCATCCGCACCTCTGTGCAGGGCCCGTTGCGTATCAACGTTTCAGGGCTCACGGGCTTTGCACCGGAGTATGACATTTTCCTCTGTGACAGGCAGGACCCCTTATTTTGCCAGAACCTCAGGAAAGGCTCGATGGCCTCCTTTGAGAAGACCTCACAAGAAGTGTTTGACAACCGCTTTGAACTGCGATTTGTAAAAAAGGGCACCTCCCTGCCGGAGGGAATGCAAGCAGAGACACCTTTAAAGGTATATAGCCAGCAGGGGAAAATATATATTTCCACCACAGATGCAAGCCTGCTTCAAAGGGTAAACATATACGATTTAAACGGGAGGGAAATAACAGCAACTCCCCATGTGAATGCCCCTTGCATGGAGGTGGAAGTTCCCCGTGAAAGCATCTACCTTGTCAGGGTAGTGACACAAAATGGGGTGTACACGGCCAAAATCCTTGCAAAATAAAAACTACCAACACATAATATTATTCATCCATGCGGCTGCTGTGAAAGGCAGCCGCAAATAAAAAGAAAAAAGATATGAAAAGAATGCATTTACTTTTGTTCCTGCCTGCCCTGTTTTTCCAGGTTTCCATCCAGGCAGGCGACAAGCTGGCGGCCATCATCGAGCTGCCCGCGGCAACAGAGCCCTTCATGGGCATTGACGGGAGTTATTACAACCAAAGGATCACCATCGAATCCCAGGGGCTGGAAACCACCACACGCACCAACCAGTGCTTCAGCACATCGGGGGTGGCACAGCCCATGCACGCCCTGCTCTTTGGCGGGGACCCGAAGCACGCCAACGGAAACTATTCCCACATCACCATCCGCAATACCGGCAGTGAGCAGCTCACCCGCATCGAGCTGGTGGCAAGCTCCAGCCACAACAGCAGCGCAGCTTACCTGCTGCTGGATGCTTCCTCCATGGTGGATGCATCCCAGGATGCGGATTATGACAACCTTCTCTACAGCAGTCCCCTAGACAACTACATGCTGCCCGTGCTCATGGGAAACAATGCCCTTTGCCCCACCGTGCAGTCCACCGACCTGAGGGAGATGTGGGAGCTGTGGTTCGGACTTACAGGGGAGATCAAAACCCTGCGCCTCAGGTTCTCGGACGGCACAGGGGATTTCTCTTCTTCCCAGTACGAATACCGTCCCACCCTGCAGGCACTATATATCTATGTGGAAGATAACGGGTTGGGGACTTCAACCGGTAACCTGGGGCAGGAAGGGTTTACCTTTTCTTATACAAAAGAAACGGTGGTCCTTTCACAGCCGGCAGATATTACGGTTTTTGACATTACTGGCAAAGTCAGCCGGCAGGCTTCTTGGGCAACTACACTTTCCCTGCGGGATGTACCGTGTGGGATATATATTATCAAGGCAACAGATAGTAAAGGAAATTCAATTACCCGTAAGGTGGTACGTTAATAAAAGGGAGAAAAAGAATATGAAAAAGACATTTATAATATACGCCTTTTTGCTATCCGGCTTTGTTTTGCAGGCACAGGGGGATAACACGTTCACAAAAAGCCTGCCTTCTTCTTTCCTGTCCGGGGAAGAAAAGGGGATATTGAAATCCAAAGAAGCACATGGAAGAGGATATGTTCCTGTTTTTGCGGAAAAAGGACAGGGCATCTTCTCACAAGACGAAGACCCCTCTCTCTCGGCACCGCCGCCCGGGGCAAGTGAGGATGACGCCATAAAGATACAGGCACCTATGGGAAAAGGTGACTGGATGTTTTCCCTATTATTAGCTTGTATGGGATTAATACATATAGAAAGAAAAAGAAGGAAAATCCAGGTAGATTAATTATAACTATCTTATTTATTATAGTAAGACGTAGAAAACAATATTTGTAATCATTTGGTTTTTCTACGTCTTTTTTGTTGTAGATCCTATTTGTTCTTGGTATCAGGTCTATTACTTATTCTCTTTTCCCACCTATATCATCAAAATAGATATAAGTATGGTTAAAGCCTAACGAACTCAGAAAAGGTTGGAAAAATGTAATTCCGTTTGTTTTGGTTTGTTCCAGTATTCCGGTATTCAAAGCAGTTTTTCTTAACTGTTTTTCTGCTTCTGCATATGCACTGTCTATTAATTTAGAGGCAGAAAGAAATGTATTACTGGTTTCATACACTTTTGATTTTTCATGATCAACTTTAATATAACAGATTTCCGGAGCGGGTAAACGCAGGCTGATGGAATCTTTTGAAATGAAAATATCTTCCGATTTCAGTTTTTCCAGATCTATACATCCGGTTGCTTCTCCGTGAATAATCAGGACCGCCGTAGCATTCGGCAGCCATTGTCTTACCAACTGGTGTTCCATTACATCCCGGAGATTTAACCTGACAAGTTCAAGTTTTCCGATTGCTTCGATTTTTTCTACAATCTCCTGATGGTTAGTAATTGTTTCTTCCGGTGAAGAGGTCGATTTAAATTTCCCGGTCAGGAACAAGGTAATAGCAATTCCTATCAGAATGCCCGATACTATTTTTAAAAAATTTCTGGTCATTATTCGAGTGATCTGTTTAGATAAACAAATGTATAAATAATTATTGCATAAATAATGCCAACTTTTTTTAAGAACTTATAATTAAATCTATTTTTAGAAACCTGAAATATTTTTTGATTGGATAAAAGAATATAAAATAAAAGAGCCGCTGGAAAAGCGACTCTTTTATATGGCTTGCAAAACTTAAACAGATAACTTCTATCTATTTTAAGAAATAAACTCAATTCTTAAACTCGATACAAAAATAAGATGAGAAATCGATCTGGGAAATCATCATTTGTGATGATTTTTTACTGAATATCATCTGCGGAAATTAATCCGTTCAGGATCGCATACATGGTCATACCGGAAACCGTTTTAATACCCAGTTTGGCAGTCAGATTTTTCCGGTGCGTCAGTACCGTATTGATACTTATATTAAGTTCATCTGCGATATTTTTGTTCATATATCCTTTCCCCACAAGAGCTAGTACTTCCTTCTCACGCTCACTCAGTTCTGTTTTCATCTTGGTAGATTGCTGGCTTTCCGTACGATTAAGCTTCAACGAACAAAGCTCATACAAATTTTCAGGAAATAACTCTTCTTCATTATTTATATTGAGTGTGGTAAATTCCGGAATATGAACAGAGATGGTTGTCAGGAGAATTACTTTTTTCTTAATAGGAATAAGGTTATCATACAGGGAAAAATAAAAATCCGAAGAGATAAAAATCAAATCATACTTTGAAAATCCGGATTCTGCTTTTTTCGGATTTATGGAATAAGTAAAATTTTCCATGTAATGGTATTCTTCCAGCAGTTGTTTCAATCCATATCCCTGAAGGAAATCAGTAGTTAATATGAGGATACTCTTATTTTTGCTCATTTTGTTTTCCTTTCAGTTCTTCTTCCAGCGCTTCTACCATCGGTATCAATATTTTATCTTCCAGCTTGGTATGCTCTATCAGGTCTTTTTCTAATTTGAATAATTCGAAAATAACCGCATTGCAGGAAGATTGATCGTAATCATTATTTAAATATTTAATGATGATGTTTTTCAGGTCAAAAAGCTTTTCATCTACATTATCATGTTCTCTTTTAAAAACCCGGATGCTGTATTTTTTCGAAAGCTCCCGGAAAAGTTCTCCTCCGTTTTCCAGCCCTTTATAAGAAACCAACGTTTCAATATAAGGAAAAGTTCTTTCTTCTTCTCTTTTGAGGTGAAGCAGCAATTCTGTTTTATATTCCTCAAAAAATCTTTTGATAAGTGCCAGCTCTTTGGCGTTTTTTTCACTTTCTATCAATACATTCAAATGGACATCAATGATTTTTAGTTCGATATCTCTATAATAATCATGGGTTTTCCGTAGATAATCCAGAATCTGAAGAATAGGAAAGGCCATTAATTTCTTTTCCGCAAAATAATTTGCCGAATTAAAAGTATTCAATATTGCCGTAAAGAATTCGGGATCAACGCCAGCTTCCTCACAAATATGCCGGATAGACTTATCTCCGAATCCCAGTCTGATGCCAAACCTGTTAACAACAGAAAGCAGAAGATAATCCCGATGGATTACATCTGCCAGTTTTGCCTGTGGTGAAATAAATGTCATTGTAAATAAATATCTGTTTTGTTGATTTACATCTACAAATTTACACATAAAACCGAAACTTCCACCTCACTACTTTTAGTGAGGGCGAAAAAGAGTCAAGAATCAAGACGAGATAGGAGAACTGATTAAAAACTTACAGGTTTAAAAAGAAGAAGATTAAAAAAGTAGAAATGAAAAACAAATAAAATTATTATAATTTCCATCCCTCTAGTCTTGACTCTTGATTCTTGACTCTTGATTCTTCTCATCTTTAATACTACTTTTGTACCATGGAAGGTTTTAAACTGACAGACTGGTTGCCGGTTACAAAAAAAGAAGTCGAACTCAGAGGGTGGGATTACCTGGATGTCATTATCTTTTCGGGAGATGCCTATGTAGACCATCCTTCTTTTGGCGCGGCTGTAATAGGACGTGTGCTGGAAAGTCAGGGACTACGGGTAGCTATTGTACCGCAACCAAACTGGAGAGATGATCTGCGGGATTTTAAAAAACTGGGAACTCCCCGGCTTTTTTTTGCTGTGGCTGCAGGTGCTATGGACAGCATGGTAAATCATTACACGGCTAATAAACGGTTGCGCTCGGACGATGCGTATACACAGGACGGACGTGCAGGGATGAGGCCGGATTACCCGTCTATTGTTTATACCCGTATCCTTAAAGAATTATTTCCCCGGGTTCCTGTGGTTATCGGAGGAATAGAAGCTTCCATGCGCAGATTGGCTCATTATGATTACTGGCAGGATCAGTTAAAACCCGGTATTTTGTGTGAAAGTGGAGCCGATCTCCTTATTTATGGAATGGGGGAGAAACCTGTTGTTGCGCTGGCAGAAGAACTTAAAAACGGAAGGTCCATCCGGGAGATTAATATTCCCCAGACAGCTTTTTTGAAAAATAAAAATGAATTACCTGTTTCCGATAAAGAAGATATTGTTTTATTCTCATATGAAGAATGTCTTAAAGATAAACTTAAACAAGCCAAAAATTTCCGTCACATAGAAGAACAATCCAATAAATATGAAGCTTCAAGGATTATTCAGGAAACAGGCAATAAGCTGATTATCGTGAATCCTCCTTATCCTGCTATGACATCGGAAGAATTGGATCGCGTTCATGAATTACCCTTTACCCGTTATCCCCATCCTAAATATAAGAATAAACATATTCCGGCTTATGAAATGATTAAGTTCTCAGTCAACATTCACCGGGGATGTTTCGGGGGGTGTGCCTTTTGTACCATCTCGGCACATCAGGGGAAATTTATTATTTCCCGGAATCCGGAATCAATTATAAAGGAAGTCAAAATTTTAGCTGATCGTCCTGATTTTAAAGGATATCTGAGTGATTTGGGCGGACCATCCGCCAATATGTACCGCATGAAAGGAAAAGATGAAACAATCTGCCGGAAATGTAAAAAAAGTTCCTGTATTCATCCGGGAATATGTAAAAATCTGAATACTGACCATGCTCCTTTAATTTCCTTATATAAAGAAGTAGATCGTATAAAGGGAGTGAAGAAATCTTTTATAGGAAGCGGAGTTCGTTACGATCTCTTGTTGAACCGGGATGAAGATGAAAGTATAAATCGTTCGGCAAGAGAATATATGCGGGAATTAATCGGTCATCATGTTTCCGGCAGATTAAAAGTGGCACCCGAGCATTCTTCGGCCTCTGTTTTAAATTACATGAGAAAACCATCTTTCGAACAGTTTGAACAATTTAAGAAGATTTTTGACCGGATAAATAAAGAGCAAAATCTCAGGCAACAATTGATTCCTTATTTTATTTCCAGTCATCCCGGATGCAGGGAAGAAGATATGGCAGAGCTGGCAGCAGTAACCAGAAAACTGGATTTTAAGCTGGAGCAGGTTCAGGATTTTACGCCCACACCCATGACGATGGCCACGGAAATGTATTATACAGGTTTTCATCCTTATACACTGGAAAAAGTAGTTACGGCAAAAACAAAGGAGCAAAAGCTGGAGCAACGCCGGTATTTCTTCTGGTATAAACCGGAATACCGTTCTTCTATCATAAATAAATTAAAAAGATTAAATCGTTTTGACCTGATCAAAAGAATATATGGATAAGGTTAATCAAATCTTTTGTAAATTTGTGCTTCTTATAAAAACACAATTAATCATTAAAAAAAATGCAAGATCCTTTTTCTTTTGTATTTTATAATACGGAGAATTTTTATGACACCATCGATGATCCGGCAACACTGGATGATGATTTTACCCCTGAAGGCCGGTATCGATGGACCGAAAAGAGGTTCCGGAAAAAAATAAGGAACATATCTCTCGTTCTTAAGGATGTTGTAAAACCGCGTTTACCGGATGTGGTTGCTTTAGCAGAAATAGAAAATCTGTTTGTGTTACAGCAATTGCGTTGCCACGATAATTTGTCGGATGTTAATTACCGGATTATTCATTACGACAGTCCGGACGAAAGAGGCTCGGATGTAGGCTTGCTTTATAACCCGGAAACTTTTTTCCCCGAATATTCGGAACCGATTCTGGTTCGGATGGCAGGGCTGGAAGACCATACCAGGGATATTCTGTATGTCTGCGGAAAATTGGTTAACGGAGAAAAAGTACACATTTTTATTACGCATTTTCCTTCCAGGCGTGAGGGAACGGAAGAGTCCGAAGCCCGCAGGCTTTTTGTAGCCGGCGTATTGCGGAAGAATGTAGATAAAGTACTGAAAGAAAACCCGAAATCAAATATCATTATTATGGGTGATTTCAATGATGAGCCCTACGACCGCAGTGTACGGTCCGTATTGAAGGCTAGGAATCCTCATCCGCCTTTTCTTGAACATGAACTCTATAATTTAATGTATCCCCGTAAACAAAAAGGAATTGGTACCACTTTCCATAAAGGCTGGCTATTATTTGACCAGATTATTGTTTCCGGCAGTATGTTGTCCTCGGAATCGGGCATGCTTTGTCGTCCGGAAGATGCGGATGTATTTAATCCGCGTTATCTGCTGCATCTTGATCCGAACATTGGTTTTTCCCCTCATCGCACATACGGATATAAATACTATGGAGGATACAGTGATCACTTACCGGTTTACCTGAATATCCGGTTATTAGAGAAAAAAAAATAAATCAGAAAGAATGCGCATTGATATAATAACTGTTTTACCCGGATTATTGGAAAGTCCGTTGAATTATTCTATTCTTCAGCGGGCGCAGAAAAAAGGAATGGTAGAAATACATGTCCATGATTTGCGGGAATATGGTGCCGGGAAACATCGAAAAGTAGATGATTACCCTTTCGGAGGAAGTGCTGGTATGGTGATGCAGGTGGAACCTGTGGATACACTTATTTCCGGATTGAAAGCGGAAAGGGAATACGATGAAGTGATTTATACTTCTCCCGATGGCGAAAAGTTTAATCAGAAAATGGCAAATTCTTTGTCGCTGTTGAAAAATATAATCATTCTTTGCGGACATTACAAAGGGATTGATTACCGGATCAGAGAACATCTGATTACAAAGGAAATCTCTATCGGTGATTATGTCCTGACCGGTGGAGAACTGGCTGCGGCTGTTATTACGGATACGGTGGTACGTATTATTCCTGGGGTTATTTCGGATGAGCAGTCAGCTCTTTCGGACAGTTTTCAGGATAATCTGCTGGCACCTCCGGTATATACCCGACCGGCCGATTATAAAGGTTGGAAAGTTCCTGATATATTATTATCCGGTCATGAACTGAAAATCCGGGAATGGGAGTTGCAGCAGGCAATAGAACGAACACAACGCTTACGTCCTGATTTACTGGATATGGATGAACATGTATAATGATTTTTATAATCCGGCATTTTCATAATCGCATGAAAAAAATAAAATTTCTTTTGTTTTTTCTTTTATTTCTGCCTGGACAGGCAAAACCTTCCGCATGGCAGACCTATATTTGTTATTATGCCGCAAGTACAAATGAATCGGATGAAAGGATTCCATATTCTTTTTCCTATCTTCGTCCCGTTGTTTATTATGAATGCATAGGATTTTCCTCTCAGTCCTATATTTCGGTAATTCTGGATAAACTTAGTAAAAACAGACCGGAGTCATTGATTTTTATTTGTGATTATGATGACATAACCGTAACCGTTTCGGAAGAATCTTTTCTGAGAGTGACTTTATCGCTGGATATTACAGAAAAAGAATTAGAGAGGGCAGAAGAAGAAAGAAATGAGTTACTGGCCAGTATTTTATTTAACGGATATCATACGCTTACTCTTCGGCTAAAGGATGATAAAGAGGTGACATTCAGTAAAGATGATATTCTATTGCCGTATTTTGAACCTTTTAATTTCAGGGAAGATGAAGCTTATTCTGTAGAAAATATACCCTTGCTTAGTGGACAGCCAATTAATATAAACTAAAAGATACATATGAATATTTTACTCATAGGCTCCGGAGGAAGAGAGCATGCGCTGGGATGGAAAATATCTCAAAGTGAAAAAGTCGAAAACCTGTATATTGCACCGGGAAATGCCGGGACAGGAGAAGTCGGTACAAATGTAAATATCGGAGTTACGGATTTTCCGGCATTAAAGCAGTTTGCGCTGGAAAAGAATGTCAGCATGATTGTTGTCGGGCCGGAAGTTCCTCTGGTAGAAGGGATATATGATTATTTTAAAAATGATCCGGAAACAACCCATATTGCTGTTATCGGACCTTCCGGGGAAGGTGCAAAGCTGGAAGGAAGCAAGGATTTCGCAAAGGAATTTATGGTAAGGAATCATATTCCTACTGCCCGTTACTTTAGTGTGAATAAAGATAACCTGCAGGAGGGATTTGATTTTCTTGATAAAATGAATGCACCTTATGTGCTTAAAGCTGACGGATTGGCTGCCGGAAAAGGAGTGCTGATTATTGAAAACCTAGGGGAGGCTAAAAAAGAACTGGAAGCTATGTTGGGTGGCATGTTCGGGAGTGCCGGAAATACTGTTGTGATTGAAGAATTTTTGGATGGAATCGAATGTTCTGTTTTTGTCATGACGGATGGAAAATCCTATAAAATTCTTCCGGAAGCAAAAGACTATAAGCGTATCGGAGAAGGAGATACCGGGTTAAATACCGGAGGAATGGGAGCAGTCTCCCCGGTTCCTTTTGCCGATAAGGAGTTTATGAACAAAGTCGAAGAAAACATTATTATTCCTACTATCCGGGGATTACAAAAAGAAGGAATTGATTACAAAGGATTTATTTTCCTGGGATTAATAAAAGTCGGAAATAATCCTTACGTGATAGAATACAATGCCCGTATGGGAGATCCGGAAACAGAAGTGGTGATGTTGCGTATCAGTTCGGACTTTGTGGACTTACTGGAAGGAATCGCCACACAAACATTGGGTGAAAAAAATCTTGTTATTGATAAACGTTCTGCCGTTACGGTAATGCTTGTTTCAGGGGGATATCCGGGTGATTATGAAAAGGGAAAGATTATTTCCGGACTCGAAAATGTAAAAGATAGTATCCTTTTCCATGCCGGAACAAAAATAGAAAATAAAGCGGTAATAACAGATGGGGGAAGGGTAATTGCTATTAGTTCGTATGGAAATAATAAAGAAGAAGCCCTTCAGCATTCTTTTAAAAATGCACAGGTGATTGATTTTAGTGGAAAATATTTCAGGAAAGATATAGGTTTTGATTTATAATCCCTTTCCTTTACACACTCTTTTACGATGAGTGTTTTTCCTTAAAAATAAACAAGGTGGTCGGATTTTCCGACCACCTTGTTTGTTAACCTCATATTAATCCGCTACATCTTAGCTTCTCTTTTTGCTGTCCTTTTTACCTTTATTCTGGGTTGTGGACACCTTTTCCTTTATCTCTCTTTTCCGGTCTGTCCTGCTGATATTTTGTATATTGTTCATCCGTCAGAACCGCTTTCAGTTCGGCATCTTTTGCCTCTTTTACTTTTTTCATTTCAGCCCGCATTGCGTCTTTTTCGCTTTTCTGGGAATTGCGGGATGCTTCATGCTGTTTTGCATATTTTAGATTGATAGTTTCTATTTTTGCTTTCTGATCATTGGTTAATGATAGTTTTTCAGCCATTCTTTCTGTTTGTTTCTTTGCCATATCTTCTGCTGAAGGACGTGTACGTTCCTGAGAAAATGCGACTGAACTTAATGTAAAAACAGACACTAAAATCATTACTAACTTTTTCATAACTTATTTATTTTTTATTAAACCTAAAACTTTTAATTAATTGATATATTAAATGAATAATCAAATTGGTTTGTCTTTAAGACTTCTGAAATTTACTTAGGTTTAATATGGAACATTTCTTTAACCTCTTTTATTAAAAGTGTAAAAAAATATTACTTAGGAAAGTATTGGAAAAAATGATTTAATTATAAATAGAGGGGGTATTAATAACCAAAAAAGCTACGTTTAACAAATAAACGTAGCTTCTTGTATATAAAGCCGCATCGAAAAAAACATGAGTAAACTCCTATTGACAGGATTTGAGATGTTTGCATTCTTTGTAATTCACTGTGCTAAAAGCAACTCCGAAGAGTGTGACCCGCCATCAAATGCAATAACTTGTTCTCGGTACTCAGTATTATTTGATGAGTTTACCAATTAATGATCGATGCGACTATGTGAAAGATCTTTTTAGTATCATTCCTGATTTGTATTTCAAAAATAGCATATTTTCTTTTACCCTCCAAATAAAAACATAAAAAAAAGCCGGTAAATACTGAATTTTACCGACTTTTATATGTTATATAACTATAATTAAGCGCTTTTAGCTTTTTCTACGACGGCTTTAAATGCTTCCGGATGATTCATGGCTAAATCAGCTAATACTTTCCGGTTGATTTCTATCCCTGCTTTGTGTAGACCTCCCATTAGTCTGGAATAAGACATTCCTTCTAAACGGGCAGCAGCGTTAATACGCTGAATCCACAATGCACGGAAGTTACGTTTTTTATTTTTCCGGTCACGGTAAGCATACTGCAACCCTTTTTCCCATGTATTTTTCGCTACGGTCCAAACGTTTTTTCTGGCACCGAAATAACCTCTCGTTAATTTTAAAATTCTTTTTCTGCGTGCTCTTGAAGCAACATGATTGACTGATCTTGGCATTTTTTATTTGTTTTTGATTGTTAGCGCTACATGATTAATATGTAGTCTTTTTGCTAAACACTCGGTTTATAAATTAAAAATCAAATTCTTGAATGGGTAATTATCTCATTACCAACATTGCTTTTACATTTTTCTCATCCGCTTTACTTACTAAAGTATCATGCGTCAGATTTCTTTTTTGCTTTGTTGTTTTCTTTGTAAGAATGTGTCTTTTAAAAGCATGTTTTCTTTTGATTTTTCCTGATCCGGTAAGGGCGAACCTCTTTTTGGCACCGGAGTTAGTTTTCATCTTAGGCATTTTCTGAATTATTTATATTTGATTAGTAATAAAAAATTTATTCATCTTCATTTTCTCCGGAAGGCTTTTCTTCTATCTTCTTCGGAGCTTCTTTCTTTTCTGCCGGTTTACCGCTGGCAGGAACCGCTTTTTTCTTCGGGCTTAGCATGATAATCATTCTTTTTCCTTCCAATTGTGGCAACTGGTCTACTTTTGCATAGTCTTCCAGATCGTTGGCAAACCGTAACAAAAGCACTTCGCCCTGTTGTTTGAACAGGATAGAACGTCCTTTAAAAAATACGTATGCTTTTACCTTTGCCCCTTCTTCCAGGAAACTTTTAGCATGTTTCAGCTTGAAGTTGTAGTCATGATCGTCTGTCTGAGGTCCGAAACGGATTTCTTTAACAACAATCTTTGTATTTTTTGCTTTTTGTTCCTTTTGTTTCTTTTTCTGTTGATATAAGAATTTCTGGTAATCGGTAATTCTACAAACAGGAGGAACAGCGTTGGGTGAAATTTCAACAAGATCCAATCCCAGATTATCGGCTATTTTTATAGCTTCTTCGATCGGATAGACACCGTTTTCTACATTATCCCCAACTAAACGAACTTCTTTTGCACGGATTCTGTGGTTGATCCGGTATTGCTCTTTTGTGTTATCTCTCCTATTAAATCGGTCGTTTCTCATTCAAAAATAATTAATATAAATGGCTTCCTGTTTTTAGTTAATTAATAATTTACCATTGATTCATAGCTTGTTCAACTTCTTCAGTTAAAAGCGCGGCAAAGTTAGCAATTTTCATTGAACCTTTATCACCTTCACCCTGTTTTCTTACAGAAACTTCTTCATTTTCTGCTTCTTTCTCTCCGACAATCAGTAAATACGGGATTCTTTTCAATTCATTATCCCGGATTTTTCTTCCGATTTTTTCATTCCGGTCATCCACTAACGTACGGACATCCTGCATGGTCAGTTCTTTTGCCACATGGTATGCGTACTCATTATATTTTTCACTGATCGGCAAAATCACTACCTGGTCAGGAGTAAGCCATAACGGAAATTTTCCGGCTGTGTGTTCGATCAATACCGCCACAAAGCGTTCCATAGAACCGAAAGGAGCCCGGTGTATCATTACCGGACGATGTTTCTGGTTATCACTTCCTGTATATTCCAATTCGAAACGTTCCGGAAGATTATAATCTACCTGAATGGTTCCTAATTGCCAGCGGCGGCCTAATGCATCTTTCACCATGAAGTCCAGTTTCGGACCATAAAAAGCAGCTTCACCAAGTTCTACCGTTGCTTTTAATCCTTTTTCTTCACAAGCTTCCACAATGGCGCTTTCGGCTTTTTCCCAGTTTTCATCGCTCCCGATGTATTTTTCTTTGTTTTCCGGATCTCTTAAGGATATCTGAGCTTCAAAATCTTTAAAATCCAATGCCTTAAAAATAATAAAGATAATGTCCATTACTTTCAGAAACTCATCTTTCAACTGGTCCGGGCGGCAGAAGATATGTGCATCATCCTGAGTAAAGCCTCTTACCCTAGTTAAACCATGTAACTCCCCACTTTGTTCATACCGATATACGGTTCCGAATTCAGCAAGACGTACCGGCAGCTCTTTATAAGAGCGGGGGAAAGCTTTGAATATTTCGCAATGGTGCGGACAATTCATGGGTTTTAATAAAAATTCTTCCCCTTCTTCCGGTGTGTGGATTGGCTGGAAAGAATCTTTTCCGTATTTTGCATAATGTCCGGAAGTAACATATAATTCTTTTTGCCCGATATGGGGTGTAATGACCTGATCATATCCGAACTGTTTCTGAATACGTTTCAGGAAATCTTCCAGGCGGTTCCGTAAAGCGGTTCCTCTTGGCAGCCATAACGGTAATCCCTGACCTACAGACTGGGAGAACATAAATAACTCCAGTTCCTTCCCGATTTTCCGGTGATCCCTTTTCTTTGCTTCTTCCAGCATCAACAGGTATTCATCCAGCATTTTCTTTTTGGGGAATGTAATCCCATATATCCGGGTCAACTGTTTCCTTTTTTCATCTCCACGCCAGTAAGCTCCGGCTACACTTAGTAGTTTTATCGCTTTGATAGGTGAAGTATCCGGCAGATGAGGTCCACGGCACAGGTCTGTAAAGTTTCCCTGAGTATAAGTACTGATAGTTCCGTCCTGCAGGTCTGTAATCAGTTCTACTTTATATTCATCGTTTTTAAAGAAATCAAGGGCATTGTTTTTTTCAATATCCGCACGTACAACAGGTGCTTTCCGGGATGCCAGTTCGGCCATTTTCTTTTCAATAACCGGAAGGTCACTTTCCCGGATAGGAGTATCTCCGTTATCTACATCGTAATAAAAACCGTTTTCAATAGCCGGACCGATACCGAATTTAATACCCGGGTACAATTCCTGCAGCGCTTCGGCCATTAGGTGCGCGGAAGTGTGCCAGAAAGCATGTTTCGCTTCCTTATCGTCCCATTTATGAAGTTTAATGGTCGCATCTTCCTGAACAGGGCGGGAGAGATCCCAGGGCTGTCCGTTTACAGTGGCAGCCAGTACATCCTGTGCCAACCGCGGGCTAATGCTTTCTGCTATTTGTAAAGGAGTAGTTCCTTCTGCATATTCTTTGACCGAATGATCGGGAAAAGTTATTTTTATCATAGTTATTCTATCTATTTCAGAATTTGACCTGCAAAGGTAGTATTTTTTAAGAAAATTAGTTGTTTTGCCGGGATAAAATTAAGGTTTTATTTATATAAAAGAAAGAACGAAAAAAATAAAAACAGAGGATTTATCCTTATTGGTTTTTTGATTCAATATATTGAATGTGATGTGGTATTACAATTATATTTATAAACTACGTACTGGTGTCATATTATTAGCCGTAGCGCTTCAATCTACGGAAAAAAGGAAATTAATATTTCTTTTCAGGTATTTAACCTTTTATATGTAAAATCCGAATATCACCGGCAATACGATTACCATAATAACTCCCATAATGATCTGCAATGGCAGTCCTACTTTCACATAATCCATAAAACTATATCTGCCGACGTTCATTACCAGTGCATTCGGTGGTGTTGAGAATGGAGATGCAAAACACATACTGGCGGCTACGGCTACGGCAAACATAAAAGGGTAGGGGCTGACACCCATTTCCAGCGCAGCCTGCATGGCAATCGGAGAAAAAAGGACCGCAGTTGCCGTATTGCTTATAAATAAAGTCAAGAGAGAAGTACAGAAATAAATACCGGCCAGAAGCGCATACGGTCCGAAATCTCCCAACTGAGTGACTAATCCGTTGGAAATTAGGCTGGCCGCACCTGTTTTTTCAAAAGCAGTGGACATCGGTAACATGGCAGCAATCAATACGACACTTTCCCAGTTGATGGTACTGTATGCCTCTTCTACATTCCGTAGACAGCCGGTAATCACCATGAGGACGGCGGCAACCATCACGGCTGTTACGGCAGGAACAACATCAATAGCCATGGCGATAACCATCAGGATCATGATTCCTGCAGCTACCGGAGCTTTCTGGTTCAGGGTAACTTTAGAGGCTTCCTTCAGGGGCTGTCCCACCAGTACCAGGTCTTCATGATGATTACTTAACTCAGCCAGGTTTTTCCATGTTCCCTGAATAAGCAGGGCATCTCCGGCATGAAGCTTTACACCGGCAATATCGTCTGTCTGGTAAGATTTATTTCGCTGCATACCCAGTACATTTACTTCATATTCTTCCCGGAAACGGATTTCGGAAATCGTCTGGTTAATTAACCGGGAATTGGGTAATACATATACTTCCGCAATACCGCTTTCCTGGAAACTGGGATAATCGCCTTCCGTTATTTCTTTAAATGTCAGGTTATTTTCAGCAGCAAAACGCTCTACATTTTCTTTTTTTCCCAGACAGTAAAGAATATCGTTTTCCAGAATAACCGAATTCGGGCCGGCTACTTCTTCTGTATAGGATTTTCTTAATCTGCTTTTCTGGGTTTTCCGGATAATTTTATTGATATTGACATCATAATGAGTAGATATCCCGAGTTCTGATAATGTTTTATTTAACAACGGACTATTACCGGTTACTTCAATCTGGTAAGCCTGTTGGGAAAGGTTGTATTCCTGGGCCAGTTCAGTTAGTGATTTTCCCTGCTTTTTTTTCTTCTCTGCAGAATCATTTTTGGAAACCAGCAGCTTGCTGAGAAAGAATAAAATAAAGATTCCTATGGTTAAACATACAAATCCTACCGGTGCGAAAGAGAAAAAAGACAAGGGTTTAAAACCGGCATTTGTAATAGCTTCCTGAATAACCAGGTTCGGTGGAGTACTGATTAAGGTGAATAATCCCATGCTACTGGCAAATGCAAGTGGCATCAGATATCTTCTGGCATTCAAGTTCGCGCTTGCGGCAAGGCTCACCACGATGGGTAACATTACGGCAACAGTGCCCGTATTACTTACAAAAGCACCTACCGTAGCAGTTACCAGCATCACCAGTACAAATAGCAGGTTTTCATTGTTTCCGGCAAGTTGCAGAATCCGGCTGCTGATCATTTTAGCCAGCCCGGTACGGAAGATACCTCCTCCTACAACAAACAGCCCGATCATCATAATTACCACGGAATTCGAAAATCCGGCCAGTCCTTCGGCAGGAGTAAGAATGCCGGTAAGCATAAGCAAAAGCAATGCACACAATGCGACCAGATCGGCACGGACTTTTCCTCTCATGAAAAAGATAGCTGTAACAGCCAGAATAATCAGTGTGGTATACATACGCTATTTATAAGAGTTTCTAAAACTACCGGAAAAGGTTCTTGAAAAATAAAATCCCGGATAATGGCCGCAAAGATAAAAAGAATACTTAACAGCTTTTCCCTGCTAATAAATTATAAATGTTTTTTAGAAAAATTGGTTTTTCCCTGTCTTATAATCCTGTCTTTTACCTCAAAAGACAAAATGCGCACCCACTCTCCCCTCGAAGAAGATACTATGTAAATAATCAAATTTGTTTT
>JAJQEC010000111.1 GCA_021201815.1 Candidatus Azobacteroides sp.
AGCAAAACAAATTTGATTATTTACATAGTATCTTCTTCGAGGGGAGAGTGGGTGGTTTTTTCATCTTTTAGTTAATTAGTCCTGATTCTTGACTCTTGATTCTTGACTCTTTTCAAGCTTTCAACTTTAAATTTATATATTATGCAGAAAATTCTATCTTTTCTCCTTTCCTGCCTGGTGGTGCCGCTGGCTTTACAGGCACAAAGTCCGAAAATTACCGTAACAGGGGTTATTACTGATGCATATCAGGAAGCTCTTGTTGGTGTAAGTATTCTGCAGAAAAGGACATCCAATGGCACGTTGACAGATATAAACGGCAATTTTTCCCTTTATGTGGATCAGAACGCTCCCCTTATTATTTCTTATATGGGGTATGCCGGCAAAGAAGTAAAAGCAACCGGAGACGGTACCCTCCGTATTGTGCTGGAAGAAGACAATAACTTACTTGATGAAGTCGTTGTGGTTGGTTTCGGTACTCAGAAAAGGAGGGATATTGTGGGTGCTATTTCTTCCGTATCGGCAAAAGATGTACTGGCATCCGGTCAGACAGATGTCTTGCAGGCGCTGCAGGGATCAGTTCCCGGTTTACGGATTGACAATCCCGCTTCCCCTTCCGGTACTCCATCTGTGCGTATCCGGGGATTGAACTCACTGACTTCTACCAACAACAATCCGTTGTATGTAGTAGACGGAATCCCTTTTACAGACATGCAGGCACTGGACCCGAATGATATCCAGTCAATAGAAGTTCTGAAAGATGCTTCTGCAACCGCCATCTACGGTTCGCAGGCTGCTAATGGTGTATTGTTGATTACTACAAAACGGGGTAGCAGTGGTAAAGCTACTGTCAATGCTTCTTTCTCGTATGCTTCACAAAACCCGATGACAAACCTGGACCTGATGAATGGAGAGCAATATATTGCCTATCGCCGGGAGATTGCGCGAACCAAAGGAACACCTGAAGACCAGCTCACTGTTGAAAACCTGCTTTCTTCCAGTGAATATGCCCAATACATGGCAGGTCTGGAAGTAGATCCTTACGAAATGATGCTTAACCGGGATGCTCCCCTGTATGAAGCTTCCGTATCGGTAAGTGGAGGTGAAAAAACTAAATATTATATCAGCGGGAATTACATGGACCGGGAAGGACTTATTCAGTCAAGTTTCTTTAAACGTTTTTCTATCAGGGCAAATCTGGATATTGCTATCAATGATTATATTCATTTGTCCAACAACACGAATTTATATGAATATAAAAGCGGTGGTGTACAGAGCGGAGACAACGGAATGTCTGCCATGTACCGTTTATCTCCCTATTCCACTATGTATAATGATGACGGAACCCATGCCATCAGCCCGATGCCGGACGATCCGTTATTCGGGAATCCGCTGAGTGATGCTTTTGATGTTCCTAAGAAAGATATAACCCGGGGGGCAGGAAATGTCACTACTTTAACAATAAATATTCCCTGGGTGGACGGTTTGAGCGCGTCCGGAAAATACTCATTTGACGTAAAAAACCGGAAGTACGGACGTTTTGCCCATACAAATACCAAAGAAGGACAGGACGGAGGAAAAGCTGTACGCACCAATTCCGAAACCAGCAAATGGTACGCGGAAGGATTGCTGGCATACAAACGGGATTTCGGAAAACACAGTGTAGACCTCACGGCTATGATGAGCGCCGAATCGGAAGATTACGAAACCCATACCCTGACCGCAGTGGGTATTCCGACTGCTGACTACCTGTGGTATCAACCGGAAGCAGCATTGAATCCCCTGCAGGCAAACACGGGTTATACGGAAAGGAGACTGATCGGAAGTATGTTCCGTGCAAATTATAATTTCCAGGGGAAATACTATGCCACTTTTACGGTAAGGCGGGATGGATTCTCTGGGTTTTCCAAAAACCAGAAATATGCTACTTTCCCCTCTTTTGCACTTGCGTGGAGAATAAATGAAGAAAATTTTCTGAAATCTTCTTCTGCCATCGATAACCTGAAACTAAGAGTTTCGTATGGAAAGATCGGAAGCCAGGGTGTAAATGTATACGAGACACTGGCAAAGTTAAGTAACCTGGCAGGACACGTATTCGGTCAGGACAAAGTGCTCGGATATATGATCAGTGGACTGGAAAATGACCTGAAATGGGAAACAACCACTGCTGCTAATGTCGGTTTGGACTATGCTTTCCTGAATAACCGCATTTTCGGTTCGCTGGAAATGTATCAGAACGTTTCCGATGATCTGCTGGTGGAACGCAATATTCCGATTATGCATGGGGTAAGCACCCTGCGGGATAATGCGGCAAAAGTACAGAACAAGGGATTTGAAATTAATCTGACAGGTGTGCCTGTAAGAACTGCGGATTGGGAATTATCTCTTGGGGTCAATTACTCGTATAATAAAAATGAAATTCTGGAAGTATACGGAGAAAAAAAGAATGATATCGGCAACCGCTGGTTTATCGGGGAACCGATCGGGGTGGTATATTCTTACCGGTGTCTTGGAATATGGCAGGAAGATGAAGCGGAAATGGCTGCTTTATACGGAGCTGTCCCCGGACAACCTAAAATGCAGGATGTCCCGGACGAAGACGGAAATATCGATTATGAGATCAATGATAAGGACCGTCAGATTATAGGAACAACTGTTCCTCCGCACTTACTGGGGATTCGTACGGCCTTAAGCTATAAGAACTTTACATTATCTGTTTATGCCAACGGCGCATTCGGCCATGTGAAACGGGCGACCTATAAATACCTCCAGGACGGACGTTTCCGGAATTTCAACTTTGATTACTGGACTCCTGAGACTCCTGGCAATGCATTTCCGCGTCCGGGTACTATTAGCGGCGATGAAGAGAAAGATTATGGCTCCTTGTTTACTTACAAAGCAGACTGGTTTAAGATCAAAAACGTGACGTTGAATTACGATGTTCCTTCGGATTTTGTAAAACAGGCCGGCATACAATCTTTATCCCTCTATTGTTCCCTGCAGGATTATTTCTCCTTCTATTCATTTCCGTTCATCGATCCGGAAACAGGAGGAAGCGTAGGCTCGTATCCGAACAACAAACAGATAAAATTCGGTGTCAGACTTTCTTTTTGAAAAGTAAAAAGTAAAAAGTAATAAGTGAAAAATAAAAAATTGAAAATTAAGATGGAAGACAGAAAAATAGATATTGTTTTAATCTTTTTATGATGATGTAGCTTCTGTTTTTTACCTTTTACTTTCTACCTATTACATTATAAATATTGATTATGAAAAAAATATATATATCCCTACTGGCATGTGTTGCCTTGTTTGCCTGTGATGATTTTTTAGAAGAATCACCAAGAACGTTTTTAAGTCCGGATGTGGCGTATGATACCGAAGAAGGACTCAGTTACGGTGCAAACGGTTTGTATGACCGCCTGTCCATTCCTTTCTTCCACAACAGCAGTTTTGGCCCGATTGTCGGTTCCTGGTGCGCGTCTACAGATATTTATGAGTCTAATCCGGATGAGGAAGGATACGGATTCCGGCCAATCAATAACCTGGAAATAACCTCGGAAAGTTCCCAGGTAAAGTCTCTTTATGATTACTATTATAAAATTATAACAAATGCTCAACTAGTAATCACCAATAGTGAAATCCTGGAGTGGAATGATGAAGACCTTGAAAACAGAGTGAAAGGAGAAGCATATTTCTTCCGTGCATTTGCACACTTCTATCTGGCTCAGTTCTTCGGAGATGTGCCCATTGTAGACCAGCTTTATGATAAGGTACGGCTGGATTGGGAACGGAATCCGAAGTCTGAAGTAATGGAGTTGGTAATAAAAGACCTGAAAATTGCAGAAGAAAGGCTGCCGGATACTCCATGGAAAGGTCAGGATGGACGGGTTACCAGAGGTACGGCTCAACACCTTCTTGCATACGCTTATTTATGCAATGAAGACTGGAAAAACGCAGAGATATACGGAAAGAAAGTTATTGAATCCGGTTATCATAGATTAATGACAGAGCGCTTCGGTACAAAAAAAGATAATGCCGAAGGAAATGTGTTCTGGGATTTGTTCCAGAATGGCAACCACAACCGCTCTGCCGGTAACCTCGAAGGTCTGCTTGTCATCCAGAACGAAGCGACAGAATTATTCCCGGAAGTAGTGGACGGTGACCCGGTAGATGAGTTTTATGCGTTGTTTATCCGCTTCTTTTATCCTATTTACTATGGTTCCGGAATCAGCGATTCCAATGATGCGGATATGTTAAAATATGGTGGCCGGGGCAAAGGTTATATTCTTACTTCCCGCTATTGGATCGACAGCCTGTTCGTTGATACGGATGATATAAGAGGGAAATATCCTTGTGTGCAGAAAAAGTTTGAAATGGCAGCCAATGGCAGAGTGATTTCAGACTGGGACACGGCCAATGAAAACCAGAAGCAGAATATGAGATACCGTCCTTATCCTACAAAATGGAACTGGGACGGAGATTCAAGAGCCGGGTCATTTGATACGGATGCGATGACAAGAGACTTCTATTTCTACCGCTTGTCGGAAACCTATCTGATTGTTGCGGAAGCATTGCACCGGCAGAATAATAACAGCCGGGAGAATGGGGCTGCTTATTATATCAACGAGGTTAGAAAACGTGCCGGAGCTTCAGAAATACAGGCATCAGATGTTTCCATAGATTTTATCCTGGATGAAAGAGGCCGGGAATTATTCGGGGAAATTCCCCGGCGTATAGACCTTATGCGTACCGGGAAACTGGTGGAAAGGGCAAATAAATACAATCCGGGAGTAGCCGGAAAAGCTACGTCCAAATACAATCTGTTTCCTATTCCACAGAATATTATAGACCTGAATATAGACCGGGAAATGCCTCAGAATCCGGAATGGTAATAAGAATCCGGAAGGAAAGAAGGACGAAATGACTTATTAATATATTTCTGTAATTACAGGTTTACACCTTACCGGTCTTTAAGGTTAATCGACGTGTGAGCTTTCAATATACGGTAGGAGTAGACCTGAAATTACAGATGATCAAGCAGATATAGAAGAATGGCAAAAGCGATTTGCAATATGTTACTGGTACTGACCCTTCTGGTCTCCTGCAAAGACCGGCCGGCTGACCGGAATGAATGTCCGCAACAGGAAAAAACAACGGGTTACCTCCATGCTTCAGGAACTCTCCTGTACGACGGGGAAGGGAATGAGCTCCTGTTAAAAGGCCTGGGCCTGGGCGGATGGATGCTTCAGGAAGGATATATGTTGGGTACGTCAGGACCTCAGCATAAGATCCGGCAGTTTCTGGAAGATCTTGCCGGAAAGAGTGCCGTTGATAAATTTTATGAAGACTGGCTTACCTGGTTCGTAACGGAAGAGGATGTAGACCAGATTGCAGCATGGGGATATAACTCTGTCCGGTTACCGCTTCACTACAACCTGTTCTTTGACGAACACAATCAATGGCTGGAGAACAGCAAAGGGATAGAGCTGACTGATAACCTGCTGACATGGTGTAAGAAAAACAACCTTTACTTGATCCTGGATCTGCATGTTGCACCGGGGGGACAGGGCAATCTGGCGGATATTGTGGATAAAAGGGATGGAGAATCCCTTTGGAGAGATGAAAAATACCAGGAGATGACTGTGCTTATGTGGAAAAAGCTGGCGGAAAGATATGCAAATGAAAAATGGATCGGAGGGTATGATCTGCTTAATGAGCCGAATTATGATTTTGAGGATTCCGGTAGTGAAAGAGGTTGTAATTGCCTGCAGAATGAACCCTTAACCAGCCTTTATAAAAGAATGATCGATGCAATCCGGGAAGTCGATAAGAACCACCTTATTATTCTGGAAGGAAACTGCATGGGTGGAAACTATAACGGGATGGAGGAACTGGCAACATATGATCCGCAGAATAATCTGGCACTAAGTTTTCACGGGTATTGGGAAGCCAATACTTCTGAAAAGATCAGCAATAAACTGGACTTACGGAACTCCTGGAATGTTCCTTTATGGCGGGGAGAGATCGGGGAAAACTCAAATACCTGGTTTACGGATATGGTGATCCTGATGGACCAGCACCGGATCGGATGGGCAAACTGGCCATGGAAAAAAATCAATACTCTGGACGGACCGGTACTGATAGAACCTATTCCCGAATGGGATAAAGTAATTGCTTACAAAGCAAATTCAAACAAACCCCGTCCGACAACGGAAGAAGCACAGACTGCGCTGGTAAAAATGATTGAAGGAATCAAACTGAAGAATTGCAGGCTGATGCATGATGTTTCCTATGCGTATATAAACGCGCCGCAGGGAGAAGGAAGTAAGCCGTATGCGGAACACGTACTTCCTAGTATCATCCACTTTACGGACTATGATTACGGGAAATACAATGAAACATGGTACGATGCGGATTACCAGAATATCAGCGGAGTATCAAGTAATACTGCCTGGAATAAAGGCGAGGTATACCGGAATGACGGGGTGGATATCTGGAAGACAAAAAACGATTCGTCCCCTTTATCAAATGGCTATTATGTCGGGGATATTCAGGACGGAGAATGGATGCAATATACGCTGCGGGAACCTGCAGAAGGAACCTTCGGGCTGAGTATCAGAGCCCGTAGCCGGGGTAAGAGTACCTTGTCTTTCTGGCTGGATGATGAAAAAGTAAAAGTCGTACAGCTGACAGCAACCGGCAATAACTGGAAAACATTGCCGCTGGGAGAAATAACTTTCCGGAATAACCGGAAGATAAAAGTCCTGTTCGAAACAGGAGATTGTGAAGTGGCATTTATGAAGTTTGATTGAAAGAGCATACAAACCGGAAACCAAAATCCGGAGAAACAACAAACCACGGAGTAGCGGCATATTAACAGACGTGCGGCTTAAGCCTGCAGGCATGGCTTTCCCTCATGGACTGCCAGCAACGAATAAAAATATAACTGTATCTCATTACAATTACCTTACTAATATTAACAATAAAAATTTAAACACATGAAAAAACTTACTTTTTATCTGATAAGTGTATGTCTCTTTTTAGGAATGACAACCGGGAATATATATGCAACGGAGTTTGCCGGAGGAGATGGTACTTCGCCGGAGACGGCGTATGAAATTGCAGACGTAGAACAGTTGGACCTGTTGAGGGAAAACAACAAAGGTGTTTATTATAAGCTGATTGCTGATATAGACCTTTCGGAAATAGATAATTGGGAACCTATCGGAAATACCACCGTTGCTTTTGAGGGTAAAATCAATGGAAATGGCTATAAGTTCCTGAATGTAAAAATAAACCGGCCGGATACGGATAATGTGGGGCTCTTTGGACGTACCATGGGTGATATCGGAGCAACGGTTTTTGAAAATATCACTATCGAAGGTGCCGATATTAAAGGGAAAAACCTTGTCGGAACCCTTGTCGGAAGAGCAAACGCGATAGTGATTAATTGTAAGGCTGTTAACGTAAAAGTAGAAGGGGAAAGCTCTGTAGGAGGATTAGTCGGAGAACTTTCTGCCAACGCATGCATGGAAAAATGCGGAGCAGAAGGAGAAGTAACAGCAACCGGTGACAGGGTAGGAGGATTAGTCGGATATGTAAGTAATAATACCGAAGGTATAAAAACATCATGGGCATTGGTAGACGTGACAGGAAATACCATGGTCGGTGGTCTGGTCGGGTATGCTTATAACGGAGGAGATTATGGACTTAACTGGTTGACCATAACCGATTGTCATGCCGGAGGAGATGTAACCGGAAACAACAGTGTCGGCGGGTTTATCGGTCATTCGGCTGCAACAACCATCAATAATTGTGCGGCATCCGGAAAAGTGACCGGCGGAACAGCGGCCGGCGGATTTATCGGTACCGCAAAAGGAGTAGCGGGAACAAGCGCGAATTTGCGTCCGGTAATAATCAGTAATTGCTATGCATCCGGTGATGTGGAAAGTGACAGTAAGATGGTCGGTGGCTTTATGGGAGAAGCAACCCGTCTGAGCCCGGGAAATCCGCTCACTATTACTTCCTGTTTTTCAAAAGGAAGTGTGTCCGGTGGTGAAAATACCTCTGCTTTTATAGGACATGCACATGGGGAAACAACTGTTTCAAAAAATGTAATTGTAGCTGGTAAAGTGCAGAATGGCTCTGTAAGCAAGTTCAGGCTGGTTGGATATCCGGTAGCAACTACGGATGAAGCGCTTACGCTGGCAGCAGCTTATTATACGGAAAATTACATCCTGGAAAATCTGGAATATACTCCTACCAGCCGTCCGAATCCCGATACAAATTATTTGTCAATGGATGGAGATGAAAAGTCTGAAGCGGAACTAAAAATGCAGTCTTTCTATGACGCATTGGGCTGGGAAATGGAAGAGGGTGGTCCCTGGCAAATGAATACCGGATATGGAAATGACGGATATCCGATCCTGAAATTGATTTATGTGGAAAAAGAGGATCCGGGTACCGGAACAAAAGTGCAGGAAAGTGGCCGGAAACAGACATTTGTAGTCATAAATGCCGGAAATATAATCATTGAAAGTAAAACAGGAATACAGGTTGTCAATCTCCTCGACCTAAACGGCCGGATAGTGAATAAATATCCCGGAAACGACCTCCGGACATTGATTATTCCGGCAGGAAGCCTTTCCAGAGGCACATATATTCTTTCTGTTCAGCAGGATACAGGCACGGATAATTTTAAAATACTTTATTAATAAAAAGAGGAAGAGCCGGAAGCCGGAAAAAGTCCGCTTTCTGCTACTTCTTTCATCTTTACTTTCACCCTGCTTAATGGAAGGACTATTATTAATTTCAAATACGGTTATAAATCATACCGGACACAGCCACGGAGTGGCGGTATGACATTAGACGTGCGGCCTTAGCCCACGGACGGAAAAGAAAAGAATTTTTAAATAAAAACAAATTAAAATAATTTTATCATGAAAAAACTAACTTTTTTATTAGGTGTAATAATCAGCCTGTTTCAAATACATGTATATGCGGAAGAATATCCGGAAATCGTATTGCTGGATTGTGAGAACATAAACGGGATTCATTACCGTTTCCGTCCTATCAGTGACCAGACATTGCATATTGTGGATAATCCTCTGAAAGATGATGTGAACAGAAGCGAGAAAGTAATGCAGATAAATCCCTCTTTGGCCAGCCGTTGTATCCTCAATATTGACCTCATCAGGAATCAGGAACCGGAAGATATGTACTTTGTAGAGGGATATACAAACATAAAGCTTAAATATTACAGCCCGAATGTAAGAGGAAATGAAATGTTGATGCAATATGACGCAAGAGAAGAATATCCGGATTATTATTATCCGGAAGGTGGAAAATGGGAAGAAATAGATTTTGAATTTCCTTATGACGATATGGAATGGGAACTGCTACAGTTGTTCTTCAATGCCAATTCTTCCTGGCAGGGTACCGATAGTCTGCAGAACCTGATCTATGTGGATGATATTATCATTTATAGTACAAATAATACAAGCAGTATTCACAATCCTTCTTCCACTGATTCTTTTACAGGCAGCATTTCCCAGCAAAGCGGGGGGACGGTATTGACATTATCTGCTTCACAGCCTGAAAATATCACAGCAGAACTCTATTCTGTAACAGGAAAATCAGTGGGTACATTGTATCAGGGCATAGTCGGCAGTCCGGTTGAAATTCCGGTAAAAGGGGGTCCGGCAGGCATTTATCTGATCCGGATTACCGACGGGAAAGGGGAAAGCCAGACCCTGAAAACAGTTATAAAATAAAAAACAGGAACTGTCTGATAAGTAAAATTAGCTTCCGGAATTGTGGGACTGACAACATCAAAACAGGTATTTTTGAGTCTTATCGACTGAAAGAATGTGCTATTTAATTATTAATCAACCGCAAAACACAGTTTTTACAATTAATTTCTTTGTGAGCGTTGTGTCCCTGTGATTGATTAAAGCACGAAAATAGCAGTAAAAATTACTTATTAGACAGCCCATTTACTTATAAAAAATGAATGTATGAAAAAGAATCGGATAAAATATATAACCGGAATTGTACTGGCTATGTCACTCTCTCCGTGGGTATTTTCCCAGCCTGTACCGGATTGTAATGATCCCTTTTTCTTTGTATCGGCAGCACGATATGATAAATCCGACAAATCATTTGTTCCCTATGTTTCCCGCGTTGTATGCCAACTCCCGGAATTCGATATGGAAGAAACCTTTGTGGAAAAGAATAAGTATGGTTCCCGTACGGACAGGAAGGCAGAGGCTACCGGGTTTTTCCGTGTGGAGAAAATAGATGGCCGGTGGTGGGTTGTTGACCCGGAAGGTTATTTGCAGATAAACGTTGGAGTCTGTGCGGTGAATAAAAATGAATCGCCAAGAAACAAGAAGGCATTTCAGGAAAAATACAATAACAGCCGGGAAGCCTGGATGAGGGATACAAAACAGACACTTAAAGACCATGGGTTTTACACCTTCGGCGCCTGGACTGCTTCGGAAAATATCAAAGTGGATAAAGACGAAGACCCGATGCCTTACACACCTATTTATAACTTTGCCACAACATATGCTTCCAGAAGAACAAACGATTCCTACGAAAGATATGGTTATGATACGTATACCAGTTCTCCTTCCGGAAATAACATCCTGCATATCTTTGATCCGGAGTTTGAAGATTTCTGTGACCATTTTGCAAAAACAAGCATCCGTCCTTTTGATAAAGATGCAGATGTATTGGGATTCTTTTCGGATAATGAATTACCATTCAGCTTGGAATCCCTGAAGCAGTATTTACAGGTGGCAGATAAAACCTATCCTGGTTATCTAGCGGCAAAAGAGTTTGTGGAAACAAATGGTTACTCTGTGTCGGAATATCTGGCGGGTAAGGATCTGGCCGGGGCACCGAAAAAGATTTCCCAGTTGAAGGATGAATGGACTGGTGTCATGGGAGAAAGATATTATTCCGTAGTAAGTGCTGCGATAAAGAAGTATGCACCGAATCATATGTATCTGGGATCTCGTTTATACCGCCCTTCTCTGGAATTTGAAGGGCTGGTAACTGCAGCTGCCAAATATTGCGATATTATTTCTTTCAATACTTATTCCGCATGGGACCAGACAAAAGAACGGGCGTTCCTGTACGGACTACGTGGAGACAAGCCGTTTATTGCTACTGAATTTTATGCCAAAGGAGAAGATGTATTTGATACAAAGGGAAATAAATTCCCCAATACAAGCGGTGCCGGATATGTGGTAAAAACGCAGGTTGAAAGAGGATATTACTACCAGACTTTCTGTCTGGGAATGCTGGAAGCAAAAAACTGTGTCGGCTGGCATCATTTCAAATATATGGATAATGATCCGGAAGATACCGGAAACACGGCCGATCCTTCTAATATCGATTCCAATAAAGGGCTGGTGGATAATGAATATAATTTCTATACCGATATGATGGATCAGATGAAAATCCTGAATGACCGTCTTTATAATATTGTGGATTATTTTGACAGTTATCCCGTACGCAGGCCGGTCGGAGAAGTAAATGTCATTTATCCGGAGGCTGACGCCAATTATAAAGAAGGGGAAAATGAAGGTAAATTAACGACCCTTTCCATCAAAGAAGCCTCTCCATACAGACAGGCACTGGTAAGGTTTGATATTACTTCTATTTCGGAAGAAGCGGCTTATGTCGGATTTAATCTGGTTGGGACAAGAGTTGTTACGGATCCGGAAGTAAATATCTATGCCATTGATATCGTAGAAGATAATGACTGGGAAGAAGAAAAACTTTATAAAAATAATATCCCTGTTTCTTCTCATACCGGAATCCATCTTTGGTCCTCCAACACCGGAACTACTGCTGATGTGACAAAATATGTCAAATGGGCGCGCGCGCAGGGAAAAGACAAAATCACATTTAAACTCAGGGTTAGCCTTCAGGCAACATCAGACTATATGTCCTTTGGCTCCCGTGAAGCCGAAGCAGATAAACGTCCGACCCTTGTATATGCAATGGATGCGGAAAGCAGCATCGGGAAGCTCCGGCATGCAGCCACTGCTTATTGTGCCCCCAATCCGGCTTTTAACGGTCAAACAAGCCTGTATGTGGATAATGACACCGCTTGCATGGCAACCATCATGCTGTACAATATTCACGGGCAACGGATGAAAACCATTTATCAGGGATCTCTTGATAAGTACCGGGCTATTATTCCTTTTGAAACAGACGGAACCGGGATGTATTATGTCCGGATAAAAAGAGATGACCAGCCGGATCAGGTTATAAAAGTAATTTCCAGGTAAATTCTCCGACTTAAAATAAATTCCCCGGAAAGGCTGCAGAAAAGAAATTTCCTTGCGGCCTTTTCTTTTGGTAAGACGACAAACAAATAATTACTTTTATCCGCATCCTTGCGTTTTTAGACTGCCAGCCTTTCCTGTCTCATTCTTAATCAACCGCAGAGAAGCAATATCCACTACTAATTTCTTTTTGATCTTTGCGTGCCTATGGTTAATTAAAGAACGAAAATAGCAGGAAAGTTGTTTATTAAACAACACGCTTTTTATAAATCTGTATCTGCTTATATATCAAAAATTGTATCTGTTTCTGTTTGGTTTTTCTTTTTTACTTTGCCTGCTTTTAATCCCCATTATAAGTAAATAATTATGAAATTGCAGTTTGCAAAAAGAATGTCCTATCTAAAGGCTTCGGAAATAAGAGAAATCCTGAAAGTGACAGCACAGGAGGATGTCATTTCATTTGCAGGAGGCTTACCTGCTCCGGAGTTATTCCCGGTGGATGAAATCGGTGAAATAAACCGCATTATACTGCAGGAAGCGGGGACAAAAGCTCTTCAATATACTACTACGGAAGGATATGCACCGTTAAGGGAATGGATTGCTGAACGGATGAACACACGTTTAGGGACCCTATTCGATAAAGATAATATCCTGATAACGCATGGCTCACAACAGGGGTTAGACTTATCAGGAAAAGTATTTCTGGATGAAGGAGATATTGTCCTTTGTGAAAGCCCGACTTATTTAGCCGCCATCAGTGCCTTTAAGTCCTACGGATGTCGTTTTATTGAAATTCCTACGGATGAGAACGGTATGGTGCCGGATGCACTGGAGAATGTGCTTGCAAAGACGCAGAACATAAAGCTGATCTATGTAATTCCTACTTTCCAGAATCCTACGGGAAGGACGTGGAGCCTGGAAAGACGCAGGAAACTGGCGGAGTTGTCTTCAGCCTATCATGTCGCAGTAATTGAAGATAATCCGTACGGTGAATTAAGATTTGAGGGTACGTCCTTACCCTCCGTAAAATCGTTTGATGTTTCGGGAAATATCTTATGTACCGGTAGCTTTTCCAAAATCTTCTGTCCTGGTTTCCGGATTGGCTGGATAGCCGGAGACAAAGATATTATTCACAAATATGTGCTGGTCAAACAGGGGACGGATTTGCAATGTAATACGATGGCGCAGATGACGATAGCGGAGTACCTCAACCGGTACGATATTGACCGGCATATCGGAAAAATAGTTGAAGTGTATAAAAAACGCAGGGATACCGCGATTAAATCCATGGAGCAATATTTTCCCGGGAATGTAACATTCACATATCCCGAAGGCGGATTGTTTACCTGGGTAGAGCTTCCCGAAGGAATTCCGGCACGTAAGATTCTGGACAAATGCCTGGAGCGGAAAATAGCGTTTGTACCGGGTAGTTCGTTTTTCCCGAATGAGAATAAGGAAAATACATTTCGTGTTAATTATTCCAATATGCCGGAGGACAAGATCGGGAAAGGACTTAAAATTATCGGAGAGGTTATAAAAGAATATATGAAGGAATCAGAATGATTCTTTCATAATATTTCCCAATACCATCAGACGTTCTTCAATAAAAGGACTCCACCGTTGCCCGAAACTCAGGCGCATGCAGTTCCGGAACTGGTTCTGTAGGGTAAACATGCGTCCGGGAGCAATACTTATTTTTTGCTCCATTGCCTTGTAATAAAGCTTTGTAGTATCGATTCTTTTGTCTGCTTCTACCCAGAGCATAAACCCTCCTTGCGGATTGATAATTCTTGTTTCATCAGGGAAATATTCCATAACGGACCGGACGAAATGGAGGCTGTTGGTGTGTAACTCATGCCGTAACTTTCGAAGATGGTTTTCATACCTGTCATTTTCCATGAAACGGGCAACAGCTTCCTGATTAATAGCCGGCGTGGATATTAAATGAATATGCTTCTGGCGAATAATGGCTTCCTTAAACTTGCCGGGCGCGATCCAGCCTACCCGGTAACCTGGTGCCAGTGTTTTCGAAAACGAGCCGCACCACAGGACAAGTCCTTTCTCATCGAATGCTTTGCACGGTTTAGGACGAGCATTTCCGAAAAACACATCGCCGTATATATCATCTTCAATCAAAGGAATATCATGTTCCGACAGCATATTCACGATGGCTTTTTTATGCTCTTCTGGTATACAGCTTCCCATCGGGTTACTGAAGTTGCTGATAAGCAGGCAGACCTGTATTTGCGGCAATACTTTTCTCAACGCGTCCGGATCAATGCCCGTAACAGGATTTGTCGGTAGTTCCAACACTCTTAGCCCCAGGTTGGTTGCTAGTTGAAGCATCCCGAAATAAACCGGACTTTCCACTGCGATCGTGTCTCCTTTTTCGGTAATAGCAGCTAAGGCTAAAGAAATAGAATTGGTTACCCCTGTAGTCGTGACAATATCTTCCCCGGTCAAATTTCCGTTCCAACTGTATGCAAAACGGGCTATGTCATTCCTTAGCCTGATATTTCCCTGTGTATCTTCGTACCGGGTACCGTTGCCCGGGAGCGAACGCATGGCGCTGATAAGTTCCTTATTGAGTTTTGCGACAGGTAACAGCACATCTTCCGGTATCCCCAGTGAAAAGCGGGTAACAGACGTATCTTCTATGGAACGGTATACTTCGGTGATTAAATCCAGGTCTTCTTTTCCCGATGATTTTACCGGTGGCCGGGTTGTGGACGGAACAGATAACCGCAACGGTTTATAATTAACCATATACCCGGATTTCGGACGTGAAATGATAAGTCCGTGCTTTTCAAGTTCATAATAAGCCTGAATAGCCGTATTAAGGCTTACCCCATATTCCTCGCTGATCGTACGTAAGGAAGGCAGTTTCTCACCTGCTTTCCATATTCCCGTTTTTATCTGCCACGCAATTGTTTCAGCGATTTTCTGATAGAGAATTTCTCCTTTCATGTATCGTTTGTTTCCTGCAAATATAGTGAAAGGAATATCCTTGCCGTTTCGGAATAGATAATTTTCATTTTCTATTGAAGAGTTCATGGATATGTTTACGCATATATTCTCGTAGTTCATCACCTGTCATTGCGTTTTTCAACTCTTCTTCGGTTAGTGGTGGCGAAAATGTCATTTCAGTGTCCGTATTGAATGACGCTGCCGGTTCGTTTACGTTGTCTGCTTCATTGTTTTCTTCGGGAAGTCCGTATTTCTTTTTCATGGGTTCATTGATTTATTGGTCTGAATGACAAATATAAAGTGTTTTTATATAAAGATATGTTTTATGAGGTATCGGTACTTTTGGGTTTATTCTAATAAATGTCCTGCTACATGATTGTTTGTAATATAACGGATAAAGTAAATATCTTCGTTTGGATGATAAGTGAAAAAGAAGTACCAGGTGGTTCTTTTGCTTTTGGTGTAAGATACATACCAGAGATGTTGACCATATTGTGAAAAACAAGGTGGAGATTTGGATTTTTGTTTGATGTGGATGGTCGCTTTTAGTCTATCCAGGAGAGCATTTACATAATTAATAGCTGAATCTTTAAAACCGAAATAGTGTTTATTGTATAGAACTTCTGTAAGTTCATATACATATATCTGAGTTGTTTTAGCATATCGAAATCTCATTTCTCAAATATTTCATCAATACATTTAAACCAGTAGTGTTTAAATTCTTCAGTACTCATGGATTCTGCTAGCTCTTCTTCTGTCAGAGGTGGTGAAAAGGACATTTCAGTGTTTGTATTTAATGGCGTTAACGGCTCGTTTACTTTATCTGCTTCGATGTTTTCTTCGGGAAGATCATATTTCTTTTTCATACTTGCATTTTTTTACTCTCCTTCTAACAAAGATAACGTTTTTCCTTGGAAACAAATATCCGGTTTTTCTGCTTAAAAGGGTTTTACCTCTAATATTATCCAGTGTGTTGGTTTTCCTTTACTGCTGCGTTCAATTATTCAACTTGTAGTTTAAATTTTTCTTTGCTAATCCTGCAATCAGACATTTATCACATATAACTGAAGACGTATATTTATAAGGATTCTTTCTTCTCCCAAACGATTTTTTTTCTTTATAGATAAAAATTGAATTTGCTGTGATCTATTTGGGTGTTCTGAGGACAATTGCATATCTTTGTAATGCCAAATTTCAATTTACGAGAATTATGATTATTAAATTAACTAAGGTCGCATTTAAAAGTATAGAGGCAGGCTTACGGGTGAAAGTCCCGAGACTGAAACGTACTCGTATGTTTGAAGTTTGGCGAGACCTGCCTTTTTTTATTAATTTATCTAATTTTTTTCGTTATGCCAAACTTCGAGAAAACTCCAGTCAAGGAGTAGAAACTTCCCGAAAATCACCTCATCTAAGATCATTAACAAAAGTAGCATCCGGTATTCTTGTTGCCAGAAGTTTCAAACCTCACGTATGCAAAGCCCTGCACGAGAAACATATACCCGTAATCACCCATTATGCTGCTCCGGATGTTAAACCACGCCATTTCTATGG
>JAJQEC010000145.1 GCA_021201815.1 Candidatus Azobacteroides sp.
AGGGGGTTTCTTGTAACAAAGGAATCCCCTCTTTTTGTGTTTATACACATACCACAGAACAAGCACAGCAATCACACATCTGTCAGGGTAAATTACCTGGCTATGTTTTATACTATCTGATTATTTTTTCTATTTTCTTTCCTATGCTATTTATGGATAATTCTCTTTTCTTCTTTCCTTTTTAGTTTATCCTATGTCACTCTATTGATAAACAAATCAATAAAGATTAAATTTTCAAAGCGTTATACTAAAAATTATAAAATATTCTTTTTATCCGATTTATAGTTTTAATTTTGAGGAATCATACGAGTAATGGGTAATTAAAATTAAAAAATAGAAATGTCTTTATTCCAAACCCGTAAACCAAGACAATTTTTTCATTCACCTATTTATTGGAATTCTTTAAAGGAAAAACAAAAAGAAAGTCTTAATAGAATTGCAAAAGAAAACTCTGTAGAAGACGCAAAAGAAAATATTAAAGGAAAATTTTTAAATGCATCTGTTCATTTAAATCGAAATCACAGACGGAAAGTTATCGAAAAAAGTTTTTATCGTGGCCTTATTTTTTCATTAGTTGTTTTGGCCTTCTCTCTTTTGTATTTTATTTATTTCAATTAAATAATAAATTGTTAAAATATAGCGTATTTTAATTTATGAATGATATAATTCATTTATTACCGGACTCAGTTAGTAATCAGATTGCTGCCGGAGAAGTTGTGCAGAGACCGGCTTCTGTGGTAAAAGAGCTTGTAGAAAACTCATTGGATGCAGGAGCAACACAGATTCAGGTTGTTATTAAAGATGCAGGTAGGACTTTGATTCAGGTAATTGATAATGGGAAAGGGATGTCAGAAACAGACGCCCGTATGGCTTTTGAAAGACATGCTACCTCTAAAATAACATCTGCAAATGATCTTTTTGCACTTACCACAATGGGTTTTCGCGGAGAAGCGCTGGCTTCCATCGCTGCTGTTTCACATACTGAATTAAGAACACAGCAGGAAGGTGCTGAATTAGGAACAAGAATTTGCATTGCCGGTTCTGTGGTAGAAACACAGGAAGAAATAGCTATGCCTGCCGGTTCTAATTTCATGGTAAAAAATTTATTTTATAATGTACCGGCCCGTAGAAAATTCCTTAAATCCAATGAGCGCGAGTTTTTTCATATTCTTATAGAATTCCAGCGGATTGTATTAGTCAATCCTTCCATCGGATTTACGTTAGTTCATAATAATACGGAAGTATTTAATTTGCCGGCAACAAATATTCGTCAACGCATTATCCAGGTATTCGGTAAAAGTGCGGTCCAGCAGAAACATTTGAATCAGCATCTGTTAAATATAGATGTCCATACTACTATTGCCACTATTTCTGGCTTTGTCGGGAAGCCGGAAACTTCCAAAAAAAGAAATGATCAACAGTATTTTTTTGTAAACGGAAGATATATGCGGCATTCCTATTTTCATAAAGCTGTCATGCAGGCTTACGAACCTTTGATCCCAGCAGGGGAGATGCCTACCTACTTTATTTATCTTACTGTAGACCCTTCTACTATTGATGTAAATATTCACCCTACTAAAACCGAAATTAAGTTTGAAAATGAACAGGCAATGTGGCCTATTCTTTCTGCAGCAGTTAAAGAAGCGCTGGGGCGCTTTAGCGTAGCTCCTACCATTGATTTTGACCGGGAAGATGCACCGGAAATTCCGGTTTTCTCTCAGAATAATACTAATATACAACCTCCGCAACCTAAATTTAATACAAATTATAATCCCTTTAAATCTTCTTCGGGAAATGTTCCCCGTTCGTCTGTTAGTTCCAATTGGGAGAAACTGTATGAAGGATTTGAGAGGGAGAAAGGGACACATCCCTTTTTTGAAGAAACGAATAATTCTAATCCGGCAAAAGTTGTTCCGGAAGAAGAAAAACAGTTAGAAGTTTCATTAGATATTCAGGAAACAAACAACCATAATTTGCATTTTAAAGGAAAATATATCCTGACAGCCATAAAATCCGGTTTAATGCTGATTGACCAGCATAGGGCACATGTCCGTATTCTTTACCACACGTATCTTAATCAGATCCGGAATAAGAAAGGAGCTTCTCAGAAAGTATTATTCCCGGAAATAATAGATTTTTCTACACAGGAAGCAGCTTTACTTCCTCTTTTATTAGATGATCTTCATTACATGGGATTCGAGTTAAATGACATGGGAAATGATTCCTATGCTATTAATGGAGTTCCAACGGGAATTACGGAAATGCATCCTGGAGAAATAATAAAGAATATGCTGCACTCTCTTAAGGAAAAAGGAACCAATGTAAAAGAACAGATGAGTGAAGCATTGGCATTAAGCCTGGCTAAGAATACTGCTATCCCTTATGGAAAAACCTTATCCAATGAAGAAATGCAGCATCTGATTGATCAGCTTTTTTCCACAAATGCTCCTAATCATACTCCTGATGGAAAGCTAATTCTTCATATCCTGACAAATGAAGAATTGGATAAATTGTTTAAATAATAGAAAGAAATAAATATAGTTGAAAAAAGAAAAGAGGTATTTTTCTTTTTAAATCCACATCCATGGAATATTCAATAACTATTCATCCTCTTATTCCGGTTCGTATTGAAGCAGATGAAAGAAGCGAAATGGTGACTCAGTTGCTTTTCGGAGAAGTTTTTGTTGTATTGGAGAAAAGTGCTAAATGGTATAAAATAAAAAATCATACAGATGGTTATGAAGGCTGGATTGATTCGAAAATGAATTTTCAGATTCCGGAAACTTTATACAAAGATTTTATTTCCACGGATTCTCCTTTTTATATTTCTTCTCCTTTTGCAAAGGTGAATGATATTTCTTGTCCGTATTCCACCTTGTTGCCAGGAGGAAGTTTTTTGCCTCATTATAATGAAAATGAAAAAACATTCAGGATGGGAGAACGGTTTTATGTCTTATTAGAGGGAGAGGTATGTGAGCCATTAAAGAACCCGGTTTCACCTGCTTTAATTGCCGAAAGATTTCTGGATATACCTTATCTTTGGGGTGGAAAAAGTGCTTTTGGGATCGATTGTTCTGGTTTTGTGCAAATCCTTCTGTTGTGTGCCGGAATTTTTTTACCCAGAGATGCCAAAGATCAGTATAAAGAAGGTGTTGAAGTATCTTATCCGGATATATTGCCGAATGATATTGCTTTTTTCGGAGATCGGAAAGATAAGATTACCCATGTAGGTATTATTTTGGAAGATCGCAGGATAATCCATGCTTCGGGCAAAGTGAAAATAGACCTGCTAAAGGAAGAAGGAATATTTTCAGAGGAGACGAGAGAGGTGACACATTATTTGCAGGGAATTAAAAGAATGGTTTAGGAAGATGGAGGATTGGACTACCAGAACGGAACTATTATTCGGTAAAGAAAGATTAGACTACCTGCGGTCAAAGCATGTGCTGATTGCCGGGGTCGGTGGAGTAGGAGCATACGCTGCAGAAATGATTTGTCGTGCCGGAATCGGTAAGATCACAATTGTAGATGGAGATATAGTACAGCCTTCTAATATAAACAGGCAACTGGTTGCATTAACCAGCACCCTGAAACAGCCAAAAGTAGACATTCTGGCAAAAAGACTGTCGGACATTAACCCCGGATTGGTTCTGGAAGCAAAGTATGAATATTTACAAGATGAAAAAATACCACAATTATTAGACAGGGAGAAATACGATTTTGTGGTAGATGCCATTGATACCTTAAGCCCGAAAGTTTTTTTAATTTATCATACACGCAACCGGAATATCAATCTTATTTCTTCCATGGGTGCAGGTGCAAAAAGTGACCCTTCCAGAATATTAATTGATAACTTATCGAATACATATCATTGTACACTAGCTAAATTTGTTAAAAAACGTCTTCGCAAAATGGGTGTTTCGCTTGAATACCCGGTTGTTTTTTCTACTGAATTGCCTGATAAAGAAGCAGTAGTTTTGGTGGAAGAAAAGAATAAAAAATCTATGGTAGGAACTGTTTCATATATGCCGGCTATATTCGGTTGTTATCTTGCCTCTCATGTAATAAGACACATTTAATTTTTTATTTTATAAAACTTTTCTGATCCTATTATTTTAACTATATTTATCTCATATTCAAGTATAAAACATTCTTGTTTCTTTCCCATAAACAAAGCCTATATTTATATAAAAATAGTTTAAATTGTTGCCAACAGAAATTAAACCCTTATTTTTGCACAAATTATTCAAAAGTATGCTATGATAAAAGAAACATTGGTTGGATATTTCGAAACTTCATTTAAAGAAAATTGGAATTTACCGGCCTTTACGGATTATAATGATAAAACCTCCTATACCTATGGGGAAGTCGCTAAAAAGATAGCAGAACTACATCTATTGTACGATTGCTGTCAGATAAAACAGGATAGTAAGATTGCTCTTATCGGTAGAAATACTCCTAACTGGTGCATTACTGCCTTATCTGTGCTTACTTACGGAGCTGTCCTGGTACCTATTTTGCAGGATTTCAACGGAGCAGATGTGCAACACATTGTTTATCATTCCGAAGCAGAATTATTTTTTTGTAGTGATACCATCTGGGATACACTGGAAGAAGAGGCATTGGAAAATGTCCGTTCGGTATTTTCATTAAATGACTTCCGGGTGCTGCAACATAAAGATGCAAAAAAATATGAGGAGATTTTAAAAGTACTTCCTGCTTTGATGCAGAAGAAATATAAAACAGGATTTACTAAGGAGAGTGTTTCTTATACCAAACCGGATAATGGCAAAGTGGCATTGATAAATTACACTTCCGGAACAACCGGTTTTAGCAAAGGAGTGATGCTTACGGGAAATAATCTGGTAGGAAATGTCAAATTTGCTATCGGACAGGAAATCATAGAACCCCGTACTGCCCATTTATCTTTTCTCCCATTAGCACATGCCTACGGATGTGCATTTGATTTTCTATATCCTGTCAGTATCGGAGCCCATGTGACTTTACTGGGACGTACCCCTTCACCGAAAATTTTATTGAAATCGTTAAATGAGGTCCGTCCGGCAGTTGTATTAATGGTACCTCTTATTATAGAGAAACTTTATAAAAAGCAGTTGCTTCCTATGTTGAGTAAGCCTACCCTGAAACTGGCCACAAAGATTCCGCTGATAAATGATCAGATTTATTGTAGAATAAGGAAAAAACTGCTGACTTTATTCGGAGGAAATATAAAGGAAATTATCATTGGAGGCGCTGCCCTGAATCAGGAAGTAGAAGATTTTCTTAAGAAGATAAAATTTCCTTATACGGTAGGGTATGGGATGACAGAATGTGGTCCCTTAATCAGTTATGAACATACCGATGCTTTCATCGAATATTCTGCCGGAAGGGTGCTGAAAGGCTTTATGGAAGTTCGTATCGATTCGGAAGATCCTTATCAAGTCGTAGGGGAAATTCAGGTCAGAGGAGAAAATGTAATGGTAGGATATTTTAAGAATGAAGAAGCAACCAGAGACGCTTTTACTGAGGATAACTGGTTAAAAACCGGAGATCTGGCTACCATTGATGAAGTGGGAAATATATTTATCAAAGGAAGAAGTAAAAATATGATCCTGGGTGCTAACGGACAGAATATTTATCCGGAAGAACTGGAATCCAAATTAAATAATATGCCTTTTATTTCAGAAAGTCTGATCATTGAAAGGAACGGGAAATTAATCGCATTGGTGTATCCGGATTATGAGTTATTAGATAGCTCGGAACATACCCAGGAAGACCTTGCCGGTATTATGGAAGAGAATTTAAAAGCTTTTAATGCATCGGAAGCCGCTTTTAAGAATATTTCCCGGATAAAATTATATCCTAATGAATTTGAAAAAACACCTAAGAAAAGTATTAAACGGTTTTTATATAATAGCATCGTAAAGTAAAATCCGGAGAATTAACGTACATAAAAAAGGATAGGTTCTACAAGGATCTATCCTTTTTTATTAGATAGCCCTTTTACAGGAAGTATAACGCACATCTGCCTTTTCATATCGGATCATTTCTATAAAATTAATGAAATAAAATACAAAAAGAACTGAAAATTAATTCTTAATTTTACCAGCCTTATTCTCCATAAATTTCAGCTATGGAATAAAAAGAAAGCTATTTTACCTTGAATCGCTTGCAAATTAACCCGATAGTTACCATGAAAGGAAAGTGTATTTTTTTTAAATCTCTTGCAGGAGTCTCATTTCTGATGATTTTGCTACCATATTCTTCTTCTCTTTCTGCCAGCATCCGTTTGCCTGAAATTTTTTCCGATGCCATGATCTTTCAGCAACAAACAGAAGTTCCTTTATGGGAGAAAGCTCCTGGGAGAAAAATAGTGAAAATAAAAACCTTCTGGAATGGAAAAAACTACGAAATCCTCATGGATGAAAAGGGAAAGCGGAGGGGAAAAATGAATACACCGGTAGCCGGTAGACCTTATAAGGTTTCTATGGCTGCCGGGAAAGAAATAAAACTCGAAAATGCATTTACCGGAGAAACCTGGTGTTATTCCGAACAAAGCATTCCGGAAGTTTCGGAAAAGTAAAAAGTTTGTATAAATTTATTTGCGGAAAATATAATACAAATTTCATCAAATAAACCGGACACTACAACCATACCATTATAAATCTAACTAAACTACCATTACCATGACAGTAACAGAATTACAAACAGCTTTTGGCGAAGTTTACGGGGCTTCTCCACAGACAACTTATTTTTCCCCCGGACGTGTGAATCTGATCGGAGAACATACCGATTATAACGGCGGGTCCGTTTTTCCTTGTGCATTAAGCTTTGGCACTTATCTTTTGCTTCGGAATAACGGAAAACAGGAAGTCAATTTCCGGTCTTTAAACCAACCGGAAGTCATTACGGTCCCTTTGGATAAACTGACGGAAAGACTGGAAAATTCCTGGATAAACTATCCGTTAGGTGTTTTTGCGCAGTTCATTAAAAGAGGAATCGAAATAAAAGAAGGATATGATATCCTTATATGGGGAAATGTCCCGAACGGGGCAGGACTTTCTTCTTCTGCTGCGTTGGAAGTAGTTACTGCGTATGCCCTTAACGACCAGCTTAATACCGGTTTTGACCGTACGGAGCTGGCTAAGATCGGGCAAAAAGCAGAACATGAGTTTGCACTTGTCAACTGCGGAATTATGGATCAGTTCGCTTCTGCGAACGGAAAAAAAGACCATGCTATTTTTTTAAATTGTGATACGTTGGAATTCGAACTGGTTCCCGTAAAACTTGATGGAATCAAAGTCGTAATCTCAAATACACATAGTCCGCATAAACTTGATTCGGGAGCATATAATCAACGGGTAGAAGAATGTAAACAGGCAGTGACAGAATTAAATAACGTTCGTCCGGTCAAATACCTGGCAGAACTGACAGAAAAGGAATTTAAGGAAATAGAATCAGCCATTACCGATCCGGTAGCACACAAAAGAGCCCGCCATGTTGTCGGAGAAGTGCAACGTACTGTAGATGCCGTAGACGCATTGAAAGCCGGCAATATTGAAAAATTCGGAAAACTAATGCAGGCTTCCCATATTTCTTTAAGAGATGACTATGAAGTTACCGGGCTACACCTGGATACTATGGCAGAAGAAGCCTGGAAAATTGATGGTGTGTTAGGGGCACGTATGACCGGTGGTGGTTTCGGAGGTTGTACGGTTGCATTAGTAAAAGAAGAAGCAATTGATACCTATATTCAAGAAGTAGGAAAAGCGTATGAAGCTAAAACCGGATTGAAACCGGAATTTTATGTGGCAGAAATCGGAGATGGTGCCAGAAAAATATAAGATAAAACATAAAAGACAGAAAGTAAAAGCGGAATAAAAATTACTTTCTGTGTATTGTATCAAACAAAAAACTAAAATATAAATCATGAAAGCAGGAAAAAAAGCTGAAATACAAGTAGAAGGAAAAAGCGTAGCTCTTTATACTCTTATAAATAAAAAAGGAATATCTGTCGATATTACCAATTATGGCGCTAAGATTGTACGGTTATATGTTCCGGATAAGAACGGAAATCCGGAGGATGTGGTATTAGGATTTGATACCTTGGAAGAATACCTGGAAAAAGAACCGTATTTCGGCGCAGTGTGTGGCCGGGTAGCCAACCGGATAAAAGACGGGAAGTTTATGCTGGATGGAAAGGAATACAAGTTGGCAGTAAATAATGGAACCAACCATTTACATGGCGGAAATATCGGTTACAATGCCCGAATCTGGGATTTTAGTACTATTGAAGAAAATAAATTGTCTCTCCGGTATCTATCTCCGGATGGAGAAGAAGGGTATCCCGGTAACCTTGATATTACAGTGACGTATGAACTCACAGAAGAAAATGAATTGAAAATCCATTATGAAGCAACCACAGATAAACCCACTATAGTGGCGTTGACACAACATTCTTACTTCAATCTCAAAGGGGCAGGAAATGGAACTATTTGTGACAATCTCCTGCAATTAAATGCAGATTTTTATACCGTGTTGGATGATTCTTTTGCTCCTACCGGAGAAATACGACCTGTACAGGACAGTGCGTTTGATTTTCGAACTCCGGTTCTAATCAGTGACCGGATTGATGACGAAGCCTTTGTACCGGGAAAAGGGCTGGATAATAACTGGTGCATAAAAAAATTCCAGATGCATGAGCTGGCTTGTGCAGGGTTCGTATATGATCCGGCCAGCGGAAGAAAAATGGAAGTTTATACCACACAGCCGGGAATACAGGTATATTCAGCGAACTGGGTCGATAAACAAGTGGCAAAAGACGGTAAAACCTGTGATATGCGGGGTGCTATCTGCATGGAAACGCAGGGTTTTCCTAATTCGGCGAATGTGCCGTTTTTCCCTTCTCCGGTATTACGTCCCGGTGAAAAATATGACGAATGGTGTATTTACAAATTCAGTATAGAATAAGGGTAGATTCTTTTTTTAACTCTTGGAAAAAGTCCGGTGATCCCTGAAAGTAAAATGCTTTCAGGGATCATTTTTTTATAAATTAAAAAATAAATTCCCTAGGATGAGCTATATCAATTGTTTATCAGATAGTAAAACTCATTCTGACACGACATAAACATTTAGAACCAAATACAGGTGCTATCCGGAATCTTATCATTTTAGTTAAGGGAAAATGCAGGATAAGCAGGACATAACAGGTAGCTTAATGCTATACAAGCGAAAAATTAATATCAATGTTATCGTTCCATGCAACAAGATGGATGCATCAAATAATGGAACATTAGCTGGTATTATCGTTGATGAATATTTTATTTAATAAACACGCTGAAAAGAAGTGCTTTATTAAATATTAATTTAGTGAAAGCGACTTTAAAAATGTCTTTTTCATTCAAAAACGGAAGAAAATCCATTCGAAAAAAAATTCCTCCACTTTTTTTTAAAGCTGACCTGCTTTTTTCGAAAGCTCATCGGCTTTTTTCAGAAGCTGATCTGCTTCTAACTCAAAGCAGATCAGCTTTTCAAAAAAGCTGATCTGCATTTTAAAAAAGCTGATGAGCTTTTTGGGTAAAAAAAGGGAAATTATTCGGAAAATACGTACGGAAATATTTATCCAAAGATAGGAATAGAGGGTAAAAAGGAGGAAAAGAAAAGGGTAACCTTTCTTGAAAATTGTACACAAACCCCTTTCAGAGAGGAGGTGAGCAAACATTGCAACCCGGTAAAGACGTTTTTTGTAGTGCTTATTAATGAAAAAATTATTTCATTACGGAACAACCTGTCAGGAATCTGTTCCGATGAAAAGAAAAGACTTTTTCCGGTTTTTATTTTTCTTACCGGAAAATATAAAAAGCAGCCTGCTTCCGCAAAAAAGAGGAGTACGGATACCAATACCATATATTGAATGAATATGTTTTGTTCTGCTTCCATTTCTTGCAAAGATAATAAAAAAAGATCCCGAAGTCAAGTCCCGGAAGAAAAAACAGAAGCATGAATTAACATAAATTCCAGGATTCAGGCAGATCAATACTAAGTTGTCGGGCAAGTATTCGATATATTGTTCTGCTTCTGGTCGTAAACCAGCTTATTTTATGCTGAAGAACGTTGGAATGTAAAAATGTGGATGCATTTTTATAGGTCTCTTCCTCTATAGTGTATGAAGGTATCTATATCTATGCTTTATTTTATGAGTATTCCATTTTATAGGAAGTCGGGTAAAATGACAGCTAAATGGAAGTCTGTTTTTTGAAGGATGCTTTTTGCTTATGATACCAGTTGCAAACGGGTAACTACCTGTTATCAGATCATCGGAAATGACTTATCTAAAAGTTGCAGAAGATTCCGTTTTTCTGATATTTTTATGCAAACGTTTGCATTAAAAATCTGTTTGTTTCCGGCCTCAATAAGAAATTCCGGATAAAATCTTTCATAATTTTACTTCATAATTTTAAACTAAAAAATATTGAACCATGAAGAAAATTTTACTTTTAGCAACTTCTTTAGTTGCATCGTTGGGTTTAATGGCTCAGACTTATTATGTAGCAGGTAGTGGAGCGGATGATCCGAATGGTAATTTTTGTGATGGGAAAAACTGGGATCCGGCAGGAAGTGTAATGCAAGGAACTAATCCGGCAACGATTACTTTCGAGAATGTAGGAGCAGGAACTTATGAGTTTAAGATCACACTGGGTAACTGGAATGATGGAGACTGGGGTGGAAGCGCTTATACCGGACCTCAGATGGTTGGAATCATTTCTACCGGGAATAATATGAAATTTACAATTTCTCAGGATTCTGATATTACTATTAATTTTGATGGTAACGAAAAAAAGATTACTTCTATCACATCTTCCAATGGTTTCGGTGAATTGGTGATTACTTCATATACTCTTGTGGGAAGTGAAGAAATTTTCGGAGCGGGTCACGATGTCAATACCGAAGCAAACGATATGGAAAAGAATGAAATCGGGATATGGGAAAAATGGTATGAAGGCATAAATATGGGATCCTATACCTATAAACTCGTAGGTAATCATAGTTATGCAGCCTTTGAACTTCCGGAAGGAGAGAATGGTTTTTATGAAGTAATGGTAGAAATAGATGATTCTGTGATTTTATTTACTTATGATCCATTATCAGGCGTTCTGAATGCGACTGTTAATCCTGAAACCGTTACTTCTCTTAACGATATTGATGCAGACGTTCAGCTTTCAGCTTCAAACGGAACAATTTACTGTTCGGAAGATAACTTTACTATCTATAATTTAGTAGGTGTAAACGTAACTGCACAGAACGGTCAGTTGTCAGGCATATACATTGTGAAATATGGTAACAGTGCGGCTACAATCGCTGTAAAATAATTCTGGAAATATATTTTTCAAGAGGGAGAAGGGCATGCTTTTCCCTCTTTTTTATTTAAAACCACTTTTTATGTTTGAAATAAGTGATCATACTTACCACAATCAGAATCATAATACCCCACATTCCATAATATCCGTATTTCCAGTGTAACTCAGGTAAATAATCAAAATTAGTACCATACACACCGACAATAAAAGTCAACGGAATAAATATGACGGAGAAAATGGTAAGCACTTTTATTACATCGTTCAATTTAGTACTCATGGTCACATGATAGATATTAAGTAAATCAAAAAGTTCTTCCCTGTAACTATCGGAAAGTTCTATGGCTTCCTTAATATTGTCGAGCAGTTCCTTGAAATGAATTTCATTCTTTTCCTGAATCAGATCTGTTTCCATTTTATATAAAGATATAATCATTTCTCTTCCTGGTTTAATGTTTCTCCGTAAATGATTTAACTCCATTTTATACGTGTTGATGTTCTTCAGGAATATTTTTCTGAGTTCCTTTTTGGTCATTTCTGCATCCAGCTTTTCTATTTTATCCCCTAATAATTCCATCAGATAAATATAATTATCGATAATGACATCCATTAAAGTAAATGCCAGGTAGTCGGCACCGGATGAACCTATAATTTTTCTGTGTTTATAGATCCGTTCACAAATCGGCTCGAACATATCACCCGGAACTTCTTTAAAAGAAAGAAGTGTATTTTCCAATATAATCAGGCTTATGTTTTCTACGGGAACTTTCTTGGTTCCGGGCTTATATTTTAACATTTTCATTGAAATAAAGAGCCCTGACTCAAATTCTTCTACCTGAGGCCGCACGGAAGGGTTTAAAATATCGGACATAATATTATCCGGAATATTAAAAAGGTTAGCCAGTTCTTTTAATTCCAGTACATGGTTTAGTCCATCTATGTTTATCCAGCTTATATTGGGAGAAGATTTGAATTTTTCTAATTCTTGTATAGAATTAATTTCCGGTTCAAAAACTTCGTCTATATTGAAATCGATGACACGAATATGAATTTTATCTGTTGTTCGTTGACCACGAAATACCAACTCGTAAGGTGATATCCCTATTTCCTCTTTCTTTTTTTTTAGTTGGCCGGACATTTTTTTGATTTATTTTTAAAGAAGATTTTAATCACTCTTATTCCTATAAATACAACCCTTTAAAAAGTAAAATGTTTTCTTTCAGATAGTAATTTTATATATTTCTCTGAAACCCCTGTTTGTTTTATCATCCATTTATTTGTGTTAAAATACTTGGCTTTTTAAAGTTTCTTTTAAAAAAGAAATATTTTTATAACGTCGAATATGTTCTTATTTTTTATTTTTTAACCCGATTAAGCCTGCTATTTATCAAGCTGGTAAATTTTTTATTGTACCTTTGTCAAGTTTGACATTTACTTGTAGGGAAAGAATAATATTTACAATATGAGAATTGCTCTTATCGGATATGGGAAAATGGGAAAAATCATTGAAGAGATTGCCCAGCAACGAGGCCATGAAATAGTTTGTAGAATAGATATAGATAATCAGGAGTGTTTTGATTCCGAAGAATTTTGTTCGGCAGATGTGGCCATTGAATTTACTCAGCCTGCTGTAGCGATACATAATTACCGTAAATGTTTTCAAAAGCATATCCCTGTCGTTGCCGGGACAACCGGCTGGCTGGAGTATATGGCAGAAATTAAAGAAGCGTGCGAAAAAGAAGGACAGACTTTCTTTTATGCCTCTAATTATAGCCTGGGAGTAAATATCTTTTTTGCAGTTAATAAATATCTTGCTACCATCATGGATCAGTTTTCTTCTTATGATGTTTCTATGGAAGAGGTTCACCATATTCATAAACTGGATTCTCCGAGTGGTACCGCGATTACGTTGGCTGAGGATATTGTAAATAACCTCCGGAGAAAGAAAACATGGAAAGAAGATGAAAATGTCTCTGAAGAGGAAATAAAGGTTACTTCTTTTCGTAGAAATGAAGTACCCGGTTTTCATGCGGTAACTTATGACTCCGAAGTAGATACTATTACTATTTCCCATAATGCGAAAAGTAGGAGAGGGTTTGCTCTGGGAGCAGTTATTGCAGCAGAATTTACTTGTGGTAAAAAAGGATTTCTGGGTATGAAAGACATGCTGAAATTTTAATTGTATATTTTATAAAGTGATTATTGATCTAAAAATCCGGATATTTTAAATGAATAATTTATTGACTCGTATCAAGGCAGCCCCTAAGTCCAAATGGATTAAATTCTCTATCGTAACTCTTTTGTATATCCTCTGGTTAATTTGGGTGGGGAATTATTGGCTTTTATTATTAATCCCTTTTATTTTTGATGTTTATATAACAAAATATATTCCCTGGGGAGGATGGAAAAACTCAAAAAATAAGAGTGTAAAAAAAGTGATGGAATGGGTAGATGCGATTGTTTTTGCCTTGGTTGCAGTCTATTTTATTAATATTTTCTTTTTTCAGAATTACCAGATCCCTACTTCTTCACTGGAAAAAACGTTACTGGTCGGAGACTTTTTATTCGTAGGGAAATATAATTATGGGGCCAGGGTACCTAATACGCCATTATCTTTTCCCCTGGCACAGCATACCTTACCTGTATTGGACATAAAATCTTATATTGACTGGCCGCAATGGCCTTATAAGCGGCTGAAAGGTCCTGGTAAGGTTCAACGGAATGATATTGTGGTGTTTAATTTTCCGACAGGAGATACGGTCGCATTGAAAAATCAAAATACCGATTATTATACGTTATGTGTATCGGAGGCTTATTTGTATTATAGAAATACCACCGGACAAATCCCGGACTTAACGTATGAGGAGGCCTTTAATTTAGGTCGTAAAATTGTCCATAGTAATAAAAATGCATACGGAGATGTCGTATACAGGCCGGTTGACAGGCGTGAAAACTACGTAAAACGTTGTGTCGGATTACCGGGAGACACCCTGGAAATAAAAGATAATCAGTTATATATTAATGGGGTTCAGCAAAAAAATCCTAAGAAAATGCAATTGAATTATCTGGTAGAAACAGATGGTACCCGGATTTCACCTGATAATTTCAGGAAGTTGCATGTAAGTGAGGAAGATCAGCAAATGGCAAGAAGTGCAGATATGTTGCTCCAAAAGGGATTCCAGGCAGACTCTGTTACCGGACTTTTCCGACCTGTTTATGAAATACCATTGACTCAGGAAGCGCTGGAGATGATTAAGACTTTTAGTTTTGTAAAGAAAGTGGTCGTGGCTCCTGCTTATGGATTTACTTATCCTTTGTGTTATAATCCTGCCTGGTCCATGGAAAACTACGGGCCTGTGTGGATTCCTGAAAAAGGAAGTACGCTTACCCTGACTAAGGAAAATTATCCGATTTATGAAAGAGTGATCCGCAATTATGAAAACAATACTTTTGAAGTAAAAGGCGGAGTATTTTATATAAATGGGGAGCGTACCGATAAGTATACTTTTAAAATGGATTACTACTGGATGATGGGAGATAACCGCCATAAATCCGCTGATTCCAGATCCTGGGGTTTTGTTCCGGAAGATCATATTGTAGGGAAGCCGTTACTTATCTGGCTTTCTCTTGATAAAGACAGAGGCTGGTTTAATGGAAAAATACGTTGGAACAGATTGTTTACAACAGTAAAAGCGGAATAAGGAAAATTTATTTCGGGGTTAGTTATGCGGAATAATACGATTTGGTTTTGGGTGAAAACATTTCTTCTGGCTTTTATCATAGCCGGGTTTTTGCGTACCTTCTTAATCGAATCTTATCGTATTCCTGCACATAGTATGGAGAATACGTTGCTGGAAGGGGATAATATTTTTGTCAATAAAACTTCTTATGGAATCCGTTTTCCTATTACTCCGGTAAGTCTTCCTTTTTTTTATGATTCGATACCCTTTATAGGACTAAAATCATATGCTAACATGTATTTCCCGTATTTCCGGTTGTTTTCAGGAGAAGTCAGGAGAAATGATGTAGTCGTATTTAACAAACCTTCTGAAAGGACTGATATTCCGGTTAATAAGAGGAAAATATCTATAAGCAGATGTCTGGCTTTGCCCGGTGACAGTCTGGTTTTTGAGGAGGATATTGTATATGTAAACGGACAGGCATTGCCTCAAAGTCCTAATGTATTAGAGCCCTATTATTTTTCCGATAAAGATGAATTTTTGATAAAAAGTGTCCTTGTTTCCTTACAGATTCCTGTTCGTAGGGTTGCTGAGATTGAAAATATGAAGGTATATCTTTTCAGCAGGTATGAGATGTTTCTTCTCAGGGAAGAATTACCGGATACCATCCGGCTGAATGTAGTAAGACCCAAGTACAATCTTATTGTTCCTAAAAAGGATATTGAGATAGAAATTACAAACGAAAATTATTATATTTATTTACCTCTTATTACCGCAATTGAACAAAAAAATGTAAGGTATGAAAATAATCAGTTGTGGGTTGACGGGAAAAAAGTAGATAAATTCAGATTTGAACAAAATTATTTTTGGATGTTACCTGATAACAGACTGACGTATATTGATAAAGATTTTGCTTCTTTTATTCCGGAAACACATCTGATTGGTAAGGCGATGTATGTATGGAACAGAGGTTTTAAAAAGATAAGATAGATTCATGTCCACTTGTTTTCTTACTTCTTTCTATTTAGCACCTATTCAATATTATTCTAAACTTTATCATTATGATAAAGTAATTGTGGAAAAATATTGTCATTATACGAAACAAACTTATAGAAACCGGTGTCATATTGCTTCTGCAAATGGTAAGCTAGCGCTTACGATTCCTGTGGAAAAACTCCCGAACGAGAAGCAGTTTACTAAAGATGTACGTATTTCTTATCATATAAACTGGCAACATTTGCATTGGAATGCTATTATTTCTGCATATAATTCAAGTCCTTTTTTTGAATTTTATGAAGATGAATTATTACCTTTTTATGAAAAAAAATATAAATACCTTTTTGATTTCAATGAGGAGTTAAGAATTAAAATGATGGAATTGTTGCAAATTGATAAAAAACAGGCTGTTTTTTCTGAATTTTATGAAAAAAACATTAACATAAAACAAATAGATTTCAGAGATACTATTCATCCGAAAAAAAGTTTTAATTTTGATGCTGATTTTAATATCATTCCTTATTATCAGGTTTTTATTGAAAAATTATCTTTCATTCCGAACTTAAGCATCATCGATTTATTGTTTAATACGGGACCTGAATCTTTAATAATTTTATCAAAAAGTCATCAATAAATTTGTAAAAATATAAACTTTTTTTCTTTTGTTTCGTCTTATTAATAGAAGCAGGTATATTGT
>JAJQEC010000151.1 GCA_021201815.1 Candidatus Azobacteroides sp.
AACATCAACGAGGACCTGACCGTACCGCGATACCCCTTAAGCCCGGCCACCGAGTTTACCACCAAAACCGGGAAGCGCCACCGCCCCTTCAATAACTTCCTGCAGCAGGCCACCCACCTAAACGACGAGGGCGAGCCGCTCTTCCTGGCACCGGACCTGGCTTTTGTATACGGCTACCCGGCAAGCACCATATATAATCCTGTGACAGCAGAAATGGAAGTAAGCCTTTTTATTGTCAACGAAGGCAATGCAGCCAGTTACACCCCCCTGTATGTCTCGGTGTACGGCATCAAAGACGATGACACTTACCAAAGGCTGCACACCGAGGCCTTTTCCTCGGTGGTGCTGCAGATGAACGAACAGCGGCAGCTGGACTTCTCCTTCCCCTACCCGGGATTCGGCACCCACAAGGGCATCGAGGTGCGGCTCAACGAGCAGGACGGTACTTTTATCTTTGATGAGTGCCTAAGCTCCAACAACTATGCCCGGGGCAAGATGTTCTCCCCCGATGAACGCATCATCTGTGAGGGGGAGACCGAGACCCTGGAGCTCTACCCCCGGGATGTGTATGTCTACAAATGGGTGGACATGGACAGCGGGGACTTCATGCAGGAGGGCACCTGGTACACCGGCAGCGCAGGGGGCCGCTACCGGGTGGGAAGCAACGGGGAGACCTTCGAGGTACAGAAGAACGGGGAGGCTGTGGAGAAGTTCTACCTGCTGCTTTATGATAAGAATGACAACCTGCTGAGCAGCGGCCTGGAGGAGGTGTGCGTCTACCTGACACCCGACACCCTCATCTGGACCGGTGCCCAAAGTGCCGACTGGAACAACTACAATAACTGGCTTGACCCGGATGAAACCGATCCTTATAATCCCGCGAATCCTACCTCGAAGATCCCCCGTAAATGTACCCGGGTGCTCATCCCTGACGGGCTGGTGATTTACCCTGACCTGTCTGCCTCTTCCACTACTTACTATGAGTATGCCACGGCACAGTGCGCAAACATCACTTTTGAACATGGGGGGGAAGTGGTACGTACCGACCTGCTGGATTATGAGCAGGCGTATATCCGCAAACAACTCTTAAGTAACCGCTGGTACATGCTCTCGGCCCCGCTGGGGGACTTTTATCCCGGGGATTACTATATCCACAACCCAAACCCGCACCTGGATGATGTGTACATCTACACCGCCTTCTTCGGGCGCAGCAACCCCGAGAGCAGCAGCTACGTGGAGGGGGAATGGACCGGCACCTTCAACACCCCGGGCGTGAAGCTGACTGCCGGCACGGGATATGCCGTCTGGGTGGATGACAAGGATACGGACATAAACAAGCATGACCCGTTTGTTTTCAATTTCCCCAAATATGATAGTGGTTACACCATTTACAGCTGGGAAGGCAATGTGCTGCACACCCACCCCTCCACGCGGGATATCCACCACCGCTTTGTCTATGAGGAAACAGGGGTCTGGGACCGTTCAGGCGGGGATATTGAATTTGCTGCTTGCGCTTCTGCCCCCGGGGTAAAGGTAATTGTTGGCAACCCTTTTATGGCCCACTGGGACTTTGCCGCCTTCCAGGGGGTTAACCCCATCCGCAACTATTACCAGGTACTGGACGGTCAGGGACAGAACTTCAGCACTTATTTTGATTATGGGACAGGTTCCATTAATACCGGTAACCCACCCCTTGATGAATACATTGCCCCAATGCAGAGTATCCTGGTAGAAAGTACGGCCGCTTTCAGCTCTCTTACCACTCATGTGTCCCATGTGGCATCAGCGGCAGGGGTGAAACTGCGCTCCACGGAAAATCCTTCCGCGGTGCCAGCCCTTTATATCGATGCCTCGGTTAATGGGGCAGGCAACCGTACGGTGGTTGTGATGGATAAGAATCCTGCCCTTTCCGGTACTATGGAAAATATACAGAAAGTATTGTTAAAGGATAACCTTTCCTTCCAGGTGGACAGCCAGGGTGGGATTATCAGGGATTATCCTTACCCGGTGAGTGTGTATACCCTTTCTCCGGATAACAGGATGCTGGATGTACAAGTGATTGCGGAAGCAAATATAAGTATCCCGGTAGGCATCAGCACACTCCACAGGGGAAAAGTGACCCTATCTTTCGAAGGGATCAGCTCCTTCCCATCCGCTTATGAATTTTACCTGGTGGATGCCGCCAGTAGCTTTTTTCCGGAAGCCATCAGGCTGGAGGAAGGCACCTGTTATGAATTTGAAAAAGAAAGTGATGAGGTTTTCCTCACTGACCGTTTTTCAATTAAAGTGCTAAGTTCGGGCACGGATATACGGGAGGAGCTTAAAAAAGAAAACGGTATCCGCCTGGTGCAGGAGGGTAGCCTGTTGCGCCTTGTAAGTGTGGATGGGGAGGCCATCAAAGGAATCCGGGTAAGCGATCTGCAGGGCCGCACGCTTTTCCTTAAAGAAGGCATACACGAAAAGCAGGTCCTGCTTCACAGCCCCTCCCCGGCTTCGGGCACCTACCTGGTAAGCTGCCGTACAGAAAGTGGCTACCGGGTCTTTAAGGTCCATTATTAATTAAATAATCAGTATAAATAAATTAACAAAACAATAAATGAAAATGAAAAGAAAAAATATCAGCGTATGTGTATTCTGGCTGCTTTTTACGGCCGTAAATGTTTCTGTATCTGCCGGCACAATAACGGAAACAGAAGTGGACCTTTCCCGGGTGCT
>JAJQEC010000034.1 GCA_021201815.1 Candidatus Azobacteroides sp.
AAACGTACGAGGGGAGTACCTTTCCCTCCGGGAAAGGGGAGGGGTTTGGTGATAAGCCTTATCTTCTTTGCTTCGTCAAAGGGGAGGGGTTTGGTAGAAAGCAGATAAGCCACCCGAAAAGAAAATTATAAATCTCCGGGTAATTTCCGGTTTTTTATCCGTGGGTTAACCCTTCCCCTTTTAGCAAAGCCAAAAGGTACTTCCCTTCAAAGAAGGGAAGAGTTGTCTGGTATTTCATCTTTTGTATGCAGAGAATCTTATTCTGTTATTTTCACTGTAAATCCGTTTATCCAATATTTGTTTTCATTCGTATAATATACATAGGTAGTTGACGCCATTCCGGTGTATGTTCCGGGGATTTCGGCTTTCAAGTCGAGATTGATGACTTTTTTATCATTGGGTTTCAATGAACGGTAATAAATCATCAGGTTATCGTTCATGATCTCATAGAAGTCAATTACTTCCTTTTCTACGAGTTCTTTCAACTGCCAGGGTTGCAGACTCATGCCACCGGGAATACCAATAATGGCAATGCTCATGGGTAAACCTTCGTTTTTCTTATTCTGCATGGTCACAGTAAGCCGTACCGTTTCATTTCTTTTTACCGTATGGCTATTTAACTTTGTAGTGAGCAGAAGCGGGCAGGAGGGACTACTGGAAGGTGCTGACTGATCCCACAGGAAACTAACGCCATAAGGCAGTGAATTTTCTACCTGATGATAAGCCAGCCGGATTTCATTTTCTTCTTTATCAAGCCATGCACTGATATCTTTTCTGAATGGTTGGGCCGATGAGGTAGCCTGGGTCAGGTCCATATTCAATAATTTCCCGTTAACCATTACATCCAGCCATCCGTTTTCTATCTCTGTTGCTGTCCCGGCAGCATATTTTACCAATGCCTGCAGGCATAAAACAGTAGACTGGGTATTACCGAATCCTCCATAAGCAGTACGGCCGGAAGAAATATATTCGATACATTTGTCCAGTACATCCGGATACGGATTATCCGGTGACTTTAACAAAGCAATTGCCCAAAGGGCCACTGTTTCTTGGATCAGGGATATACCGGAACTTCTGACAATGGAAGTTCCCATTTTCATTTTCTCGAACCCGGTCTTTTCTGCTTCACCGGCAAAATATGCTATCAGTTTCGTATAGCTTTCCATATCTTTCAGGTTATAAGCCGCATTTGCCATAAGGGCCATCCGGTAAAGATCCTTTGTTCTCAGTGCCTCGTCAAGGGAAGACCTATATTCCCTGCTGATATCTTCCGATTCCTTTACTTCCGATAAAGCATATACAATATACGCATCACTGATATTTTTAGGAGACCCGCTGAAATGGTCATATCCGCGTGTATTGTTATTAAATCCGCCCTTATTATCCCTTCGTCCTAATACAAAATTACGCGCACGTGCCGTCATATCCTGATCCACATGGTCATATACTTTTTCCATTTCATGGAATTCCAGCAATCCGTATGCGGTAAGTCCGATATGTGCGGGATCCTTTCCGAACCATTCGAATCCGCCACCTTTTACTTCATAAGAAGCCAGTTGCCTATATCCTTTATCCAGTAAGGAGAGAGCTTTTGTGCGGAGATCCGGATTAACCTGTTGGGTTTCCTCCATCAACTGCAACGCCATAATATTAGGAAAAGTACTGGAAGAAGCCTGCTCGAAACATCCGTAAGGTTCCCGGAAAATACTTTCCATACCGGCAAATAACTCATCCATTACATTTGTATAACAAACCACCTCTGCACGCAGGGAGCCCTTTATATAATTTTCCGGAATCCGGAAACGAAGCGAATCCTCCATTTTACGGCCGCTAAAACTATATTGCTGCGGAAAATATACTGAGCGTACGGAGATTTCCCGTTCTATCATTTCATGGTATGCTCCGGCAACCGCATGAAGCCTGTAGTTATAAGTCCCTTCTTTTTGACCGGGAGAAAAACCTAAAAAGAAAGTATGAGAAGACCTGGGTTCAATCAAAGCTTGTCTGCTCATTTCTCCGATTCCGGTTAGCTCTTCCGCAACAGACAACATGACCTTTGCATCCATGACTTTATCGGTGGAATTGGTAACCATGACAGGTAACATAACCGTATCTCCGAAATTAGCAAAAACAGGGGTTTTTACATCAATAGCAAATGGCTTCTGTGTGGAAATTTTATAATGTGTGTTCCCGATAAGCCCGTCTGCAGGAGAGATTCCTTCTGCGGTAATCCGGAAAGAAGAAGAATTCCTATTATTCACAAATGTCAATACCGCTTCCCCTTTTTTATTTGTTTTTACGTCCGGATTCCAGTATACCGTCGTATTGTCTCTGAACAGATTATCATTTTCCTGCTGATAGACAGAGGGCTTGTAAAATTGTCTTCCGGTTACATTCCTTTCGTTGAATAAAGGTTTTTGCGATTTGTTCGGAAGATAAATAGCAGAGGGAAAGATAAATATACCTCCGTTGTTTGCTTTGTCAATTTTATGTATGTATGAAGGGGATTTGGAAAAAGACATGGAGCCTATTCCATTCAGGGAAAATAAATCCTTTCCGGAAACATATATTCCCAATGGGTCGGAAAGAGGAATACCATCAAATAGGATTGCCGGGTATCCGGTTCCTGATCCGAAAGAAGAAAAACCACGGAGAGAAAATAAATATTCTCTGCCGGGATTCAGATTAGTTCCAACAACAGATATCCCATTAAGTTTCCCGAAAAGATGAGCAATAGTTGTATTGATTTCGTTTGCATAAACCGTTTTTACAGCACCTGTTAAAGCCCTCTTCTGTGAGCCATACCCTACTACTACACTTTCTTCCAACATTCCGTCTGCAAGCATAAATGCTACCTCATCTTCCACGTAGGGAATTATAAAAGGAGGTACAGGTTCTTCCATTTCTATATTAAATAACTCTTCTTCCTCCGGAACAACAGTCATCAGTTCAGCCTCGTGAGCAGTGATATCGGAGAAAGGAAAAGAGAATGTACCGGACGGAATTACCGGTTTGCCGGAAAACAGATAAAGAACATTCGGCTTTTTAGTTATTACTTTTACTATTTTGTCAAAAGAAACCCCTTTAAAAGCAAACTGGCCTTCCGGAGTGGTTTTAACTTTTGCGATCCGTCTTTTTCCACCGTACTCTATCAGATATACTTCTGTTTCTACAGGTTTATAATTTGAGTCCAGCACATATCCGTACACTTCGCCTGCCTTTTCAGGAGCTTTCGGAATCACCCTGTTAGAAGGATTCCTGATTTGCTGCCAGGTAAAGCGCCTCCATCCGTGTGTTAGCATCAGGTAATCAATTGCTTCTTCCGCTTTCGGCTGATTTTCATCGAAATAAAAAGATGGCTCCTGAATTTGGCCCTTCAACTCGGAAGAGAAAAACAGGTAACTCAATATATTATCCTGTTTGTCATCCGCAAAAGAAAGTAGCTGTTCATCCACTACCGATATACCGATGGTTGCGGAAACAGGGTCATTCTCTTTATCATACGTTCTCACCAGTAATTTTACGAAATCTTCAGGTTCATACACCTCTTTATCCGGTTTCAGTGTTATTTTTAGTCCTTTGTGCGGATTTACAAATACAAGTCGCTCACAGACCTCTTTCTCCGTTGCGTCAAAAAGAGTAAAAACAGCCACTCCGGCCGGAAAATTATTCATAGGTATCTCCATGGTATTGTAGCCTTCTGTGAGTTGTACCTGCCGTGTTTCATATACCACCCCGCCGGTTTGTCCGACCAGATATCCAATCCCGTTCTCCGGGGAATAAATTGTCCAGGTAGTTTTATTATTATCTTTGCCGGAAAGATGGAAAGAATACCCCCGGGATAAAATTTCCGGCAAAGAAACCTGCCGGGTTGTGCCCAGTGGTCTTTCAATTCTTGCTGTGTACTTCTTACCGGGCAAAGGAGTAAATTCAAAAGCACCCATTCCCAGATGAAAACTTTCAAAGCGGGCAACTTCCGTTTCATTTTCATCCAGTATTTTACCCTGCACATCAACTCCTTTTCCAAATTCATTGAGAGCCTGAAAAGCAATTCTGCTTTTTACATTTGCAATCATATCTCCGCCCTCCGGATAGAAGCTAAGATTGATATTACTAATCTCAATGGGAATGGAACGGGTAATAGATTCTTCGATTCCTCTTTCATTTACCCTGATCTGTAGAATACCGTCAGAAGAACTCAGGTCTTCCGGTAGCCGGAAACGAATTTTTGCTTCTCCGTCATATACTGTATCATTCAGAGAAAAGACCGGAATTCCGTTTATTCTAACCTGTGAAACCAGTTGACTTCCCTGTGTCTTATTATTTTTCAGATCCGTTACAAATAGTTCGGCAACCACTTCATCTCCCGGTCCATACGCTCTTTTTTTAAATTCAAGCCTAAGTAAAAGTCGGGGAGTAATCACTTTTTGTACCGTAATTTCTTTTTCAAAGATGAGGCGCTCATCCAGATTTTTCATCCAGTTTGTATATGCTACGATTTTATAAAGTCCACCGGAAATATCACCGGACAGATAAAAATCCCCATGAAAGCTGCCATCTGTTACCTGTTGCTCGTGACGTTGAATCACATTTCCTTTCGGGTCCTGTAATTCTACATAAGCAACACTACTGGTACGGGAGGGTTTATTATCCTCACTGTTTACAAGCCACCCCTTATACCATATCTTTTCTGCCTGTTTATAAAATGTTTTATCTGTCTGAAGATAGATTTTTTCTTCCGGAAAATACTTATTGTATACCTCGAGACATTGCAGTAACTGCATCATGAAATGCGGGTCAGCGCTTGCAATGGCTACCGGAGCCAGTATAAATAAAAAGATATATGTTTTTTTTAGCATGACTTATAATTCAATATTTACAGTTAACTGATAGTTTCTCGTTGAAGGAATATTGAAAAGGTCTAACCCTTTTCCCGCAGCATTTCCGAACAGCGTACTTGCCGGATCAACTCCTTTATAAGAAGTGATGAGAAATAAATTGTTTGCCTGAAAGCCAACAGATAGTTTCTTTATCATTCCTTTATTCCTGAATACATCATAAAACAGGGAAGCAGAAGAAAGCCTGAGGTAAGTGGCATCCTGAATATATTCTTCTCCTACTCCTTCAGCCCCGTAACGTACCCACCTGTTCTGCTCGACCGGAAAGGAAGGATCGTAAAAATCAACCACAGTGGAATTACGGTCACCAGAAAGGGTTACACCATCATACATGTATCCTTTGATATTTCTTTGTTGTGCTGTTTTGGCTGACATTCCCAGATAATCCAGGTACGCCTGGGTTCCGTTCCATCTGTCTCCACCATGACTATATTCTAACTGAAATGATAGCAGGAAATCTTTCCATTTAAAATTAGGATAGAAATTCAGGACAAAGTCCGGAGTAGGGTCTCCTATCTTTTTCAACCGGGCATCTACAAGAGGAAATCCATCTTCACCGATAATAAGTTCATTGTTTTCCGACCGTCGATAAGTAGTTCCATAAATTACACCTAATGGTTCTCCTTCTAAGAAATAAGTCCCGACATTGGTAAAACCGGCTAACTGAATACGATTCACATTGTCAGAAACAGAAGTTACCCGGCTTTTTGCTGTAAACAAATTCAGGTTAAACCAACAACTAAAATCATCATAATAGTAGTGGCTTCTTTTCACATAATATTCTGCGGATAACTGAAACCCATCGTTCCTTACCCGGCCGATATTAGCCAATCCGACTTCATTCCCACGATACACCGGAGCAATCATATCCCATGTGGTATTATTAAAATAGCTGAACTCAAAAGAAAATTTATCTAACAGAGAGGTGCGGAAGCCTGCTTCTGTATTTGTATATGTTTCCGGAGTCATTTTCTTTTTAAAAAAGGTGATTTCCCGGTTATCATAAAAGGATTGGAGTGCCTGCGTAGAAGACATCATGGATGAAAGCACAGACGGGTCCCGGTAAACAAGAGGGGCTTTACCGGTAGAGCGGTTGACAGAACCGAACATATGGAAAGTTTCTACAAAATACAAGTCTAATTTATCACGTATAAGATCTACCAGATCAAAATTAACTCCTGCATAAGGAGAGAAATGAACACTTTTATCTATTCTATTTGAGAGATAATGCTTATTATATACTTCTATGAGATGGTTGTTTTTTGTGAAAGAAAGTCCGTATCTGAAAGCATGTGCATTCCGGATTCCATCATAAGCCAGACGGCCTTGTCTTTTTATTTTTTCTTCGGTCCGGTCAAAAAGATAATCAGCTTTTATATCCAGAAAGTCTCTGCTTGTGATGTATTTTTTATAAGAAGCTTCTACCTTTGCAATAAGGTCCGATAATTGTTCCGTACGGGTAAGATATGCTATCTGAGAAGTATCGGTCATTCCTATTGTCTTATCATCCCACTGTTTATTGAAACTAAGGGAAGCCGACGCACTGAAATTTTTCTTATTATAATTTGTCTTTACATATGCCAGCAATTTTTCTGTCTTATCTTTATCCGGCAGATTGCTTACATAATAAAAAGGATTTCTTATAAGGTCCGGAGCATACGAACGTTGACTTCCGTCCTGCAATTGCCAGGAAGCATCATCCCTGGCAGCTTTACCGATTGATAATGCATTGGAATTATCAAAAGAAGCAGGAGTAGTATATACCGACTGTAATAAACGGGCGTAAGATGCTCCGTTATTCATTAGTTTTGCTTTTACGGAACTTCCCAGAATATTAATCTCTGTCTTAAACAAACCGGTCTGGGTTTCTACTTTAAAATCTCCGTTATAAACATCTCCGTATGCATTCGGAATCGGGCTGTTCACACGGGACTGACCCAGTGAAAGGCTAAATTTATTTTCCCGGAACAATGGTGCTTTTACGGTCAGGTTATTCTCAAAAAAAGATCCGGTACGAAAAAAATCCTTTGGGTTATATGCATTAGCCTGCATCCCATTCCCGGTTTCTTTTACAACCAACTTTCCATTTTTGTCATACGGATAGGTACTGCCATCGAATTCCAGCGTATGTAAAGCCGGCCCCCAACTGAAAATCCGATTTTTATCTGCTCCTTCCCATTCCACCTGTGTCCCGTTTGTTGCGCCCTGAGCATATTCGGATTGTAATTCCGGCTGACGGCCTGTCAATGAGATTCCGGCCGAAGATGAAAATTGCACGACATGCTCTTTTGTCTGTTGCTGTGAAATTCTTTTTATTTTATAGGTGTCTCCTTGAAGGGAAATAGATTTAATATCAGGCACATAAAAATTTATTTCTTCTGATAGGCCGGGTGTATCTTCTGACAGGTAAGTTACGCCTATCGTATCTGTCATGCTTCCCAACAGGGGAGAAATAACCGGATCCAAAATTATGGAAACCGCCTTCCGCTCCCTGTCAACTTTCTGTGTTTGTGGAAGCCAGCGGTTCTGAGGGTCATAAATATATAATTCATCGGATAATTTTATAGGAGATAAATAAAAGTATCCGTTTTTATCTGTGACGGTTTTCATTTTCGGTCGGTTTACAATCTCAACCACTATTCCTTCCAGAGGAATTTTATTATATCCGTAAATATTTCCGGTGGAACCGAAAAGCCGGACCGTAACATTTTCAGAATCGAGATTACTTATTTTGAAACCTGCTGTAATGTCCGGATAACCGGGAAACCCAAAGTAAAGAATATGATCGGGATGTACATTTTTTATTAAAAAAAATCCCTGGCTATTTGTATAGACAGGTCTTTGTCTTGTTTCATTCGTATATACCCGCATTCCGGCCACAGGATTGTGAAAACTGTCAACCACCTTTCCTTTTATGGTAGTTCGTTGAGCACATAAGGGAAATGCTATCAGGACCATTAAAAGACCTAGTATTTTTCTCATAGAATACTTAAAAATAATTTAGTTTATAACAAAGGTAGGAAAAGATGTAAGTTTTATTTACATTATAAAAAATAAAACATATTTTTGTTAAAGAATTTATAGATTCAATTCTGAAAGCTAAAAAATATGTATTCCGGAACTAGCTACCAGAAAAAATAACTCATATTAAAAATTAAAGGATTGCGAAATCATGGTTATTAAAATAGGAAAGTGGAAGATAGATATTACCAGCCTGATATATGGCTTATTTCTGTTAGGTTGTTATTTTCTTCCCTGGGTACACATCGGTATGCTTACCTTTACCGGAATAAAGTTACCGGATTCTTTGCTGACCCTCATAAAGATTGCAGGACTGGATAATTTTATAAGCAATATGAACCTGCCGGTATATGCATTATATCTTGTTCCTTTCTTAGCTGTTATAACCACTATGCTGGCTTTTATTAACTACAAAAGCAAAGTGTTTTCCATCATTACAGCCACATCGGTCTATTGCTTGTTTTTTATTTATTATCATATTTTCAAAACATTTGATGCTCATGTTTCCGATCTTTTAGCTGCCATAGGAATAGGGGTTTGGTTAACATTAAGTGCGTCTGTCATTATTCTTCTGTACAATATTCTTTACTGGATATGGAAAAAAAGAAAAACAGCCGGTATGGATAAGAAGAGAAAATACCTTGTCTCCTTTTTATCTGTAATCGGATTTATCCTGTTAACAGTTCTCTTATTCAATATTACTATAGGAAAAGGAGATATCGTTATTGAAACACCCGGAGAAGAACTGCTGGATCTGGACAAAATACTGGAAGAGTATGAAGAATATTATGTAGACCCGGAAATTCTGGAACAGGTAAGAGGGACAAAAAAACAATATATTAATCCTCTTTTTGATGATCCGGATACGGAATGGAACCAGGGCACAGAACCCCTGCATGAATTTATCGAAAGATTTACAACGGACAATGACTTCCAGCTTTCCCGCGTCAGTTTTCCGGTAGGAGAACAAATCGTTGTCATTTCGGGTGATTGCGATGAAAATCATCCTTCTTATGATGAATGGTTTGATGCGTGTATAAAAAGAGTAGAACTAACAAAAAAGAACTGGATTCCGATCCCTTCCGAAACGTTTATCCAGAAAGAATCGGATGAAGAAAATCTTGTCTATTCCTGGACGGACCTGGAAAAAGATTTCGCCCGGTTCGTCATAGGTTGGGTAGAATCGGAACTGGCTGTCAGATATGAATTCTCCCGAACAGAAGATGGGAAATGGTACCTGACCAAACTGGATGATTATCTGCTTTATGAGGAATAAACCCATGAAATAAAAACTAAGAAATAAGATAGGAATGGTTTATTTATTATTCAGCTAAATGAAGAAAGTATTAAAGGATTTTTCGGAAAAGAATATTGAAAATATATTTGAACAACAATTAAAAAGGTGGCCATTTGCCGGAAACAAATACAGGGAACTGGAGCATGTCCAGCGAAAAATACTGATGATAGATGACCATGAGGTTACTATTCAGTATAATCCTGCCAGAATTGCATCTGCTTCTGCAAAAACAGATGAAAAAGGGATAAAAGAACGTCCTTGTTTTCTATGTGAAAAGAATCTCCCCCCGGAACAGGATGTGTATATATTAAATGAAAATTTCTTTTTTCTGGTAAATCCCTATCCTATCTTTAAACCTCATTTTACGATCCCTCACCGGAAACATATACCCCAGCAAATTTTATTGTGTTTTAATGACCTGCTTCTGTTTACCAGACAACTGAAAGATTTTACAATTTTCTACAATGGAGCTAAATGTGGAGCTTCTGCTCCGGACCATTTACACTTTCAGGCCTGTAGAAAAAATATACTACCTGCAGAAAAAGAAATAAACAAACTGAAAAAGAATAATAAAATATATCAGGAAAAGGGGTATCAGTATGTTAAAAGTTCACTTTATTCTATTTTCCTTATCGAAGAAGAAAAAGAAGAAGATGTTATTTCATCCTTGAAGGAGATCTTTTCTCATTTACCTTATAACGGAGACATTGAACCGATGATTAACTTATTAGCTGTTTATGAAAATAATACATATCGGCTGTTTATATTTCCCCGCAAAAAACACAGGCCCGACCAATATTTCAAATCAGGAAAAAAGCAACTTTTAATAAGTCCCGGCGCTGTAGATATGGGAGGCATACTGGTTGTTCCGAGAAAAGAAGATTTTGATAAAATCACAAAAAGGGATGTATTGGACATCTTTAAACAAATAAGCTTATTTATTGAATGAATATTTATTTCTCATCAATACTTAAAAACATCGTTAATAATATCCTACTTATCTGAATTTTATCCTACTTTCTATCCATATATAAAAAGCGATATTAATTAAACAAATATTTAACAAAAGTATCTTTTTATTTCTATTTTACTCTTTCAGTATTTACTTTTCTTCGTGAAAAACAACTATTTCCGCCCGTATTTATTCCCTTAAAAAAACAAAAATATTACCTTTTCTTAAAAAGCAAAATATTACCTTTGTGGGGTTTATATATTCATTAAAATTTCTTTAAATAACAAATAATACAAAAATGAAACTGACACACATCGAACACATTGGTATCGCTGTAAAAAGTATCGAAGCCTGTCTTCCTTATTACGAAAAAGTTTTAGGGTTGCCCTGTTATGCGGTTGAAGAAGTAGCAGACCAGAAGGTAAAAACGGCTTTTTTTAAAGTAGGACAAACAAAGATCGAATTACTGGAACCAACCAGCGAAGAGAGTACCATTGCCAAATTTCTGGAAAAAAAGGGAGAAGGAGTACATCACATTGCCTTTTCCGTAGATAATCTGACGGAAGCATTAGCTGAAGTGGAAAGTAAAGGTGTTCAGCTTATTGATAAACAACCGAGAAAAGGAGCAGAGGGACTGAACATCGCATTTCTTCATCCGAAATCGACCTGTAGCGTACTGACTGAATTGTGTGAACACCCGGAGTAATTTTCAGCAGAAAAACAGGGCAATTCCCGGTTCCGACATTATAAATACAAAAACTAATCAAAAATAAATTAATACTAAACAAAATGAGTCTTCAGCTTGAAAAAGTAAAAGAATTGATTCAGCTTCGCCAGAAAGCCCGTTTGGGTGGTGGTGAAAAACGTATTGAATCCCAACACAAAAAAGGAAAATACACCGCCCGCGAACGTATTGCCATGCTATTGGATGAAGGTAGCTTTGAAGAGTTTGATATGTTTGTACAACATCGTTGTTCCAATTTCAATCTCGAAAAAGAAACTTACCTGGGTGATGGAGTAGTTATCGGCTATGGTACAATAGATGGTCGCCTGGTTTATATTTATGCACAGGATTTCACCGTATTCGGTGGTTCGTTGTCTGAGACAATGGCTCTGAAAATCTGTAAAGTAATGGATCAGGCAATGAAAATGGGAGCTCCGGTTATCGGTATAAATGATTCGGGAGGTGCCCGTATTCAGGAAGGTGTAAATGCCCTGGCCGGATATGCGGAAATATTCCAGAAAAATATCCTTGCATCAGGAGTTATTCCACAGATATCAGGAATTTTTGGTCCTTGTGCTGGAGGTTCCGTTTATTCTCCTGCCTTAACAGACTTCAACATAATGATTAAAGGAACAAGCTATATGTTCCTGACAGGTCCGAAGGTAGTAAAATCCGTGTTAGGTGAAGATGTGACACAGGAACAGTTAGGCGGAGCCAGTGTGCATGCGTCTAAATCCGGAGTGACACATTTTACTTCTGAAACAGAAGAAGAAGCTTTGTTCCTGATCCGTAAATTATTAAGTTATCTCCCTCAAAACAACCTGGAAGATCCTCCGTTAATGTCTTGTAATGACCCGATTGACCGTTTGGAAGACTCCCTGAATGAAATCATTCCTGACCAGCCCAACAAAGCATACGATATGTATGAAGTAATCGGTGCAATTGTGGACAACGGGGAAATGCTGGAAGTTCAGAAAGATTACGCACGGAATGTAATTATCGGTTTTGCACGTTTCAACGGAATTTCCGTAGGTATCGTAGCCAATCAGCCTAATGTACTGGCAGGTGTACTGGATAGTAACTCTTCAAGGAAAGCTGCCCGCTTTATCCGTTTTTGTGATGCTTTCAATATTCCGATTGTAACATTGGTGGATGTTCCGGGATTCTTACCTGGAACTCAGCAGGAATATGGGGGTGTAATTCTTCACGGAGCAAAATTATTATATGCTTACGGAGAAGCCACGGTTCCGAAAATCACCGTTACATTACGTAAATCATATGGGGGTGCATATTGTGTAATGAGTTCCAAACACCTGCGCGGTGATATGAACTATGCATGGCCATCCGCAGAAATTGCAGTGATGGGCCCGGCCGGAGCCATTGAAGTATTATATGGTAAAGAAATGGCAACTGCGGAAGATCCGGTGAAATTCGTACAGGAAAAAGAAGCACAATACAAAGAAAAATTCGCGAATCCTTATAATGCTGCAAAATACGGTTACATTGATGATGTAATCGAACCGAGAAATACACGCTTCCGTGTTATCAGGGCATTACAGCAGTTATCCACAAAGAAACTGACTAATCCGGCGAAGAAACACGATAATTTACCTTTGTAAAATATGCATACCCTGCACTTTACATTTTAAATAATCAAAATAATGAAGAAATTTAATATAAAAAGGTATTTATTGGTTGCTTCTGCTTTCATGCTTGCATATATGCTTTCTGCACAGAATATATATGACCTGCGGCTAAATGAAGTTTTACCGGTAAATGTCGAAAATTATGAAGACGATTTCGGGATTAGAAACGGTTGGTTCGAAGTTTTTAATTCTTCTTACGGGACAGTAGATATCGGAGGTTGTTATCTGACCAATGATATAAACATCCCAACCAAATACCGGATTCCGAAAGGCGATATATTGACCAGCATTAAACCTCGTCAGCATGTTTTATTCTGGGCGGATAATAAACCTACTCATGGAACATTTTATGTAAATTTCAAACTGGATGAAACAAACTTCATCGCCTTATTCAGTACAGACGGAAAAACCTTAATTGACAGTATTTCTTTTCCTAAAAATATAGCGGCAGACATATCTTATGGGCGGCTTACTGACGGAAATGGGAAATGGGCTATTCTTGAACGTACAACACCAAGTTCCACGAATGTAGTAGTCGAAGGAGAAACTGCAAATCAACGGCTGTTAACCAATGATCCTTCCGGAGCAATTATGGCTGTTACAGCTATGTCTGTCGTATTCGCAGCTTTAGCACTCTTATTTATATTTTTTAAACTGATAGGAAGAAGCGCTATTTATATGAGCAATAAAAGGGCTCAAAGGGCAGCTGAAAAACAGGACAAATATAATAAGCCTTCCATTTCCGCATCGGCATCCGTACGGGAATCCGGAGAAATATGTGCGGCTATTACCATGGCAATGCATGAATATTTAAAAGATGAACATGATATTGAATCGACTATTTTAACTATTCAGCGTGTAAAACGTACTTATTCTCCCTGGAGTTCAAAAATATATGTGTTAAAAGAAACCCCTCACAAAAAATAATCAGAGTTATAATTTTTAATACTTCTTTATAATGAAGGAATATAAAATAAAAATAAACGGAAATTTATATAATGTTCATATCAATGATATCGATGAACATACAGCTACCGTTGAAGTAAACGGTACTCCTTACCGTGTGCAACTGGAAAGGGAGTCTAAAAAAGATACAGCTAAGAAATTGAAAACTGCAATTCCAAAAGCTCCGGCCAATAACCCGGCCATTACAGTAGCAGCTCCTTCTGAAAAAGTGTCTAAACCGGAAGTACAATCTGCAGGTACCTCTATTAAAGCTCCTCTTCCCGGAGTTATTTTACAAATTGCTGTAAAACCGGGAGATCCGGTAAAATCCGGACAAAAACTCCTTGTGTTGGAAGCAATGAAAATGGAGAATAATATCCTTGCAGACCGTGAAGGTAAAATAGGTGTAATAAAAGTTTCACAAGGTCAATCCGTATTAGATGGAGATGACTTAATAACTATCGAATAATGAGTGAATCCTGGGCTTTTTTAACGGAAAACTTAGGCGAATTTTTTAAATATACCGGATTTGCAAATGCAACACCGGGACATATCGCCATGATCTGTATCGGATTAATATTTATCACATTGGCTATTGTAAAAGACTGGGAGCCAATGTTGCTGGTACCGATCGGATTTGGAATGCTGATTGGAAATATTCCCTTTTTCTCAGGAATGCAGGTGGGTATTTATGAAGAAGGATCTGTATTAAATATACTTTATTCCGGAGTAAGATACGGATGGTATCCGCCATTGATATTTTTGGGAATAGGGGCAATGACAGACTTTTCATCTCTCATTTCTAACCCCAAGTTACTATTGATCGGAGCTGCTGCGCAATTAGGTATTTTCGGAGCATATACGTTTGCGTTATACCTTGGGTTTTCTCCAAGTGAAGCTGGCTCGATTGGTATTATCGGTGGCGCAGATGGTCCGACCGCTATCTTTTTATCTTCAAGACTGGCTCCGGATTTAATGGGTGCAATTGCGGTTTCCGCTTATTCTTATATGGCACTTGTACCATTGATTCAACCACCTATTATGAGGTTATTTACCACAAAGAAAGAAAGAGTGATAAAAATGAAACCACCACGTGCGGTATCCCATACGGAAAAAGTATTATTCCCGATCGTCGGTTTCTTATTAACCTGTTTTATTGTTCCTTCCGGGTTACCTCTTTTGGGAATGTTATTCTTTGGTAACCTGTTGAAAGAAAGTGGTGTTACCCGTCGTTTAGCAGAAACAGCAAGAGGTCCGATGGTAGATATTGTAACTATTCTTATCGGTGTTACCGTAGGAGCTTCTACTCAGGCTTCTACTTTCTTAACAGCTAAATCCTTATTGATTTTTGCTATTGGAGCCGGTTCATTTATTATAGCTACTTCTGCAGGAGTATTGTTCGTGAAATTCATGAATTTATTCATGAAAGAAGGGAACAAGATCAATCCGTTAATCGGAAACTCCGGAGTATCCGCAGTACCGGATTCTGCTCGTGTTTCCCAAACGGTAGGACAGCAGTATGATCCGTCCAATCACTTATTAATGCATGCGATGGGACCAAACGTAGCCGGTGTGATAGGTAGTGCGGTTGCGGCTGGTATTTTATTAGGATTTTTATCATAATCTATAGAATAAAATAAATGATACTGTGTAAGAGGTTGTCTGTTTCAAGGCAACCTCTTCTTTTTATCACATAATGGTAGTTCTATTATAAGGACGGTCTCTTTCCTCAATTTATTCAGCTTCCCTCTTTTATTTATTGCCGGATTATTATTTTGTGTTTAATCCCACTCCATTTTATTCCATGCTTCTTCCCACAGAAATAGTAGTACTTTTTTCCTAAACCAATATAAGGGTATCTTCCTTTTAGCCATTCCGTTTTCCGAAACTGTTTTCCTTCTGTTAGTGGATTTAATAAAAAAGATTTTCTTCAAGTTGATGGCATTGTTCAATATGGTAATGAAATAATAAGATGATGTGGGCATATACTCATCTGTGTATCATCCTCTCGCCCACAAGCCACGGAGTGGTGACATATTATTAGCCGTGCTGCCTCAGCCCACGGCACTCAAATTAACGACATTGAATATACATCCATAAAAAATCCCTAAAAACATGCAAACACTTTTAGTTACATATTTTGTATATTTGCATTATGAAAAATATACTCCTGGTTTTAGTCCTTTTTATATCCTGCTCTTTCACACCGGAAAGAATTGTCCGTGGAAAAATCGTAAAAGTTTCAGATGGAGACACAGTCACCTTATTAACAAAAGAAAATGAACAGATAAAGATCCGTTTGGATGGAATTGATGCACCGGAAAACGGACAAGATTACGGAGAGAAATCCAGGCAATTTCTGGCAGACCTTATTGCAGGAAAAGAAGTTGAATTACATGTTACCGGAACCGACCGTTACAAAAGAACATTGGGTTTCATTTATATAAATGGAAAAAATGTAAATGAAGCCTTGGTTAGAAATGGTCTGGCCTGGCATTATAAACATTTTAACAATGACCCGAAACTGGATTCACTGGAACAATTAGCCAGAAAAGAAAAATTAAATATCTGGAGTCAGAAAAATCCGATAGAGCCTTATGAATTCAGAAAAGCCAAAAAGAATAATCAAAAGAAGTCTTCCGATAACACTCAGGTAAAGAAAAATACAACTCCGGCTACACTTTGCGGAGCCAGAACAAAGAACGGAAGCACTTGTAAAAGAAAAGTTTCCGGAGGAGGATACTGCTGGCAACATTCAAAATAAAACGTTCCACTTCACTTTTATTTCATTACCGGTTAATACAAAAGAAAACGCTTACTGCTTCCCAGCAATAAGCGCTCATTATTAACCTTAAAACCTATTTCACTATGAAATAAAATAAGCTAAAACAAAAGTAGGTATTATATTTCATATATTCCAAATTTTTTGGATATTTTTTTATTAAAATTTTAAATTATTCTATTTTTATTGATTTGAATAAATCCCGGTAAAAACCACCCTCATGTAT
>JAJQEC010000147.1 GCA_021201815.1 Candidatus Azobacteroides sp.
TATCGCTTCCTGCTTCATACGGGGATAAAAATCATTCTGCCAGTCGTGTAGTCTCGGTATTAAAAAAGGGGGCAACATACATAGATAAGCCAGATGGCTAACTCCTTATCTCTATAGCGAAAAATTCTATTTCTATCCTTTTATCCGAAGAATTCTCTTTAATAAATATTTTTTATACCAGATAAGGTATTTTATAGAATTAAATTTAACTAAATAATAAATAAAAAAATTCTAATAATTAAAAAAAGAAAAAATAGATAAAATAGGTTGGATTTATAAATATTTAATTAAATTTGCCCCCTCAAATTAACTGTATTTGTATCAAAAGAGGTTTTATAAAGAATCATTATATGTCTTTTCCCCAAAAAAATACCTGTTTATTTCTGTCTTTTTCTTCTGATAATTTGGTAGTTAGCCAAATTGTATTAGAGAGAGAGAGAGAGAGACTACCACTCACTAAATAACTTATTACCCTGTGCGCGTAATACAAAATCTTCTTTAATTACGCAATACCTTCCTTCTTATTTTTTTATTCCGCTTCTTATTTTCCTAACGTTATTTTGCATAGGGATAATTTCGTTCAATAAATCCTTACTAAAGGAGCATCCCATACCATCTGCCGTTTATTCTTTCAATCCCCATACCTTCCGGATTAACCGGCACATTACCACATTGTCACATTATCAAATTAATATATACCTTACCTTGGTGGAGGCACGATGGAATATTGTCCCTTCATTTATTTTATCCCGGAAAGAAGGTTTTATGCCTTTTTCCGGCTTTTTTATGCAAAAACCGGAAGGCATCCTTACTATGCCTTTCCGGTTTTTCTTGTTTTTACCTATGAAGAGTTTTCTAAATCAGATGAATAAAATAATCAAAAAATGAGAAGAGATTACTTTTTTCTTTCCGGGAGGCTTCCGGGAAAATGGAGGTCCTGGTGTTTTGTATTTCTTGTGTTAGTTGCTTTTCCCCTGCAGGGACAGGTTTTTCAGCCCCATGTGGACAATGTGTTTGTGGACCCGGGCGGGAGTGCCCGCTGGAATGTACTTTCCAATGGATGAGCTGGGAAGCAACCACTGGTCAGAGGTAACGGTTGAAATAGTCACTGCTCCCCAGCATGCTTCCTCCGTGTCGGTGGAAGGGGCGATGAAGCTGATTTCCTATACGCCACAGCCGGGTTTCTGGGGACGTGATTCGCTGGAGTATTCGGTATTTGCCCCGGATGAGAATGCCACGAAAACGGCATGGGTCTATATCAACGTGACTAACCAGCCGGATAATTTATCTACAGATAAATGTACTTCTCCTCCTCCTTCGCAAATATGGGGAATGGAACCTACGCGGACAAATGAGGTGAATTTAAGCCCTTACCAGAATGCGTTGGTAGGTGATTTAGATGGAGATGGAACAGTTGAAATAGTTGTAAGTACCGATCCGATTAATGATGGATCTATTGTGGGGCGCCCCGCTTATGGTTTTGCTATTTATAAGGGGACTGATATTTCTGTTCCTTTTAAAACTTTTCAAACGGTACAGCCCTATGACTGGACACTGAATACACGCTATGGAATTGTCAAAACCCAGCTTGCGAATAAAGATTCGGCTTTGATTGTTGTTGCGGAAGCCGACAGGTATCTGAGAGCTTATAATTACAATGGAGGATTGGTATGGACCAGTGATGCAGTGTATCATTCAACTTCATGTCAATTTGCTTCTCCGACATTTTATGATCTGAATCAGGATGGTATTCCGGAAGTAATTGTACATGGAAAAATATTTGATTCGAGAACAGGAGAATTGCTTTGTTCCCTACCTGATGAAATGCCAAATGGCAGAAACATGAGTATGGCTATTGTTGCAGATTTATATGGAACCGGAGAAATGTACCTGATTGTTGGAAATTACATTTATAAACCGGATACAGATTTACGAAACGGATTGATACTGGATAAAAAAATTGATCCGTCAGGTTTAAATGCTCCGGCTGGTATTGTACCGGGTGACTGGGGACGGGCAAGTCTGGTAGATATTGATAATGATGGAAGACTGGATCTGATAATCAGTGTCATTTCAGGAACTTATACTTTTATCTATATTGCTGATCCGCAAACCGGAAATATAAAAGCTTCCACATATGCTTCTAATGCAGCAGCCAGTAGTTATCCTTTCATCGGTGATATTGATGGAGACGGGTATCCGGAGATTGTATTTATTGAATATCAGTCTATCATCGCTTATAAATATAATCGGGTACTTTCGGTTTTAGAGGAATTCTGGAAATTACCTCATGAAGATACCTCAGGAGCTACCGGAATTACATTGTTTGATTTTAACCAGGATGGCATCTCAGAGCTGATATATCGCGATGAAAAGAATCTGCGTATTATTAATGGAAGCAAAATACATCATCAGACCTTGCTCCCTTGTGAACCTTATGATTTGGCTACTTATGAAAATATTTCCAGTACAGGTTCTGAATATCCGACCATTGCCGATGTAGATGGCGACGGACAGGCGGAAATCCTTATTGTAGGAGGACATTCGGCAGTTGCCGGAACAACAGGAATGTTAGGGTGTTTATGGGTTTTCAAATCTGCAGATCCGGACAACAGCCCGTGGGCATCGGCGCGCAAGGTATGGAACCAGTATGCCTTTAACCCGGTCAACATCAACGAGGACCTGACCGTA
>JAJQEC010000039.1 GCA_021201815.1 Candidatus Azobacteroides sp.
CTGTATATACAGCATTAACAGATAGATTACTACTGCCAATCAGTCCAATCAGCAAGACTGTCGCAGGCCCGGTTAATACAGGTAATCGATGTCCCAGCCAAACCTGAATGATAAGTGCTAAGCCTGTCAGCATAAATAGTTTTTGTGAATAGATAGTCTGCAAAATAACATCTTCCGTGTGTAAACCGGATCCTACTCCCGATAGTATAATAAGAAATGGTAATGTGATAGTAAACCATTGTACACCATAGAGAAGCATATCTTTGTGCGTCGGTTTATCGTCTAAGTTATATTTCATGCCTGTTTTCATACTATACAAAGGTTATATTTTGTCAACTATTTATTACCAAAGATAGGGAATAAGCCGGTATTTTACTTTCCGGGTGTAATCGAGGTATCCGTCGAGTTCTTTTTTCAGCATGGTGTCTTCCAGATATGTCCTGATAGTTATTATGGTTATTATAAAGGTGGATGGGATAAAGGTATATACAGTTCCGGTAAGTAGTGGAACGGAGATTGCCCAGATAAGGATGGAACTGTAACCGGGATGACGAACCACTGCATAGACTCCTGTGGATATAACTTTTTGCTCTCTTTCGGTCTGTATGCGTGAAGATGATTCGAAGTACTTGTTTGTCAGTAATGATTTTGTACTTACCACCACGGATAGTATGTATAGGGCTATTCCTACGTAGCAATAGTTAAATTCCATACGTGTCCATCCAAGCCTCATATGGAGTCCGATGAAGATATTCATTACTATAAATGTGCATACCACATATAAGGAGAGGAGTACTTTGTCCCATGCTTTTGTCCCAGCTTTGATATTCTTCACTCGTTCGTTGAGTACTTCCGGATTGTGACGGATGAGTATATATAGTTCTGTGATATAACTTCCGGCAAGAATGATAAAATAGATGAGAAATTGCCTTCCGATATGAAAAGTGCCTGCTGCAATTAGTATAACAGCCATTTGGAACAGCATTTGAAGGCATATTCTTATGATATACCTAATGCCATGTTTCGATAATCCGGATTGTTTTTTCATATTTTTTGCCTTTTATGTAAAGTTACTCAGGATAACAAAAATAGCCATTAAAAACCTGTTAAACTTGTAAAAAAAGAACATTTGTCTATATCCTTTTCTAAAAAAGCAAAAATTATCGCCGCTGGCGCAGATATTTATCTATGCCTTATAATTCATATTGGAATAGGTTATTATTGGCACGGATTTAAATCCGCGCCAGCGGGTAAATTAACAGCGATTAAAGAGTATCTTTGCGGATAATGAATAAATTACCGCCCATCGAAAAGATTCCCGAAGCATACAGTGCCATTGCGGATAACAGAATTGAAATGTCTGAAAACGCTGCCTTTGTCGATTCTTCCGATAAGGCAAAGAGATATACCGTTACATGGAATGAGGATTTTTATACATCCAATGATAATGCTTCCATCTGGCAGGGATATGCCGGTTACCCGATGATAGCAGTACTCATGTTGCAGGATATATTGCCACTTGACAGAACCATTGCATCCCATTTTAAGGGAATAAACTGGAAAGCCTTAAACACAAAGTATAAAAATAAATACGACAAGGCAGTAGCAGAAATATTGGATTCCCTGAAAGAACAGGGAGTAGATACAGATGCCATACAAACTGAAATCAACAAAGTGTATGAAAGTATCCGTACACTGGATATCTCAACGAAGCGAAGCGGTATAAAACAGATAAAACGAACCTGAAAGAAAAAGTAAATCCCGGTTAAAGAGATACCTGTTCATAGAGGAACCTTTTTTACAACATATCCAAAGGCATTTTCCGGGTTGGGGCGGGAAATACACTGTCGATTTGTTGCAAATCTTCTTCAGTCAGTTCAATAGAAAGGCTTTTGAAGTTTTCTTCTACGTGTTTTGCGAAAGCTGCTTTGGGGATGGCAATTATGCCGGGATTGCGTATCACCCATGCTAGGGCAATCTGTGTCGGGGTGGCGTTATGCCTGCGGGCAATTTCAGACAGGAGTTTATTGTTTATGAGACGACCTTGTTCGACCGGAGAATAGGCTATAACCGGGATATTGTTTTTGCGGCACCACGGTATTAAATCATATTCTATTCCACGACGGGTTAGGTTGTAGACTACCTGATTGGCTGCACAGGTGTTTCCACCGGGGATAGAATAGAATTCTTCCATTTCGGCTACATCCATATTGCTGACACCCCAATCCCTGATTTTTCCTTCCTGCCTGAGTTGCAGCATGGCTTCGACTGTTTCTTCAAACGGATACCGTCCCTGCCAGTGCAAAAGGTACATATTCAGGTAATCTGTCTGCAATCTTTTCAGGCTGTTTTCGCATGCTTTTATTGTTCCCTGGCGGCTGGCGTTTGAGGGTAGTACTTTGCTTATCAGAAATACTTTATCACGCTGCCCTTGTATGGCTTCTCCTACTAATCGTTCCGAGCGACCGTTACCGTACATCTCGGCTGTGTCTATGATAGTCATGCCGAGGTCAATGCCGGTGCGTAGGGCTTCCAGTTCGGCCTTATGGTGAGTGGGGGAGTCGCCCATGTTCCATGTTCCTTGTCCTAAAGAGAGAACACTGCGGTTACCACGGAAAGTATATGTATGTTTCGTTTCCATTTTTCAAAAGTAATTAATTTTTATATTCGGATGTTCGCTGATGATTTCCTGTATAATCTCAAAATAAGTTTTACCCGTACCATTTTCCAGTTCTGATAATTTCTGTTCTATGAAATGGGTATTGAATATGGATGGAAAATTTAATTTATTCCGGTAATAGTTTTTGGTAAGTTCCACCCCTAAGTCGGTTTTGTGCTTTTCAAACTCTTTCCAAACCAGATGGATTTCTTCATTTCCTTTTGTTTCACCATATCCACCATAAAACAGCTCACTCAACGCATCTAAACTTTCTCCCAGCTTCCAATCCTCTTTCGATATAAAAAACCTGTTTATCTCTTTGTAGAAAGAGGGTATATCGTATATTTTGCTGCCATCTATAGTGCATGTTTTTGCCATAGATAAAAAACAATAGTATGTGTGGAAAGTTCAGGTTTTACGATGCTGGAATTGCAGTTGCTTTGCCATAATATACAAAAAGACAAATGACTTCCGGATGTAAAACAACAAAAAAACAGACGACTTTTATAAAATGGTATAGGGAAGATTAAATTACTTTTGTATGAGTAAAGCTAATAGGATAACAGTTATATCTGACATGCAATTGATTTAACATATAATGTAAATCTGACTAAATTAGATTATTCAAGCAAAGATTCTTTGACGGTGAATGGAAAAATGAAGATATTACTTGCGAGGATTTGGAAATAATAGGCCATAATAATGATATGTGGGATTAGAAAACTTTAATAACTACTGTTACAACTGGAGGAGCTAAGTGTGAAGAACATGTAATCGAAGAAAAACTAATTAAAAATATTTAGCCTGATTTTATAAATTTATAAAGATGTAAAACTCGGTGCAAAGTGGAAGCCTGTTTATATAGGCTTCCACCGAAGGAACAAATTGAATATCAATCTATTTTGCCCTATTCAAAAAGTTTGTATATTTGAACTTAAAAGCTGATTCGAAACTTATGGACAGGAAAAGCCGGTCGAAAGTCAGGATCGGACCTAACTCAGTTACTAATTAGTTACTAAAGAAAAGGGAAACCGTCCTTAAACTTTTATCATACAGGCCAATCGGTAAATATCATTCAGTTCCCTTTTCATACGGCCAATTTTTTAACGTTGCCATAAAATCTTAGTCCGATTGCGGAAAATAATACGGACAGCTTCCGGCATGGAACGATGTGAATGAGAAAAAAATCATGACAAAAATCCGACATTTATTCTCTTATGCAAAATTTCTTAGATTCGTTGGCAGAGATAATAGAATAAGTTTGTCAAGGCAAACGCCATATTTCCTTACATTCAACACGAATTATATCACTCTCACTGATAAAATACCCTGTCCTGTTGCCAAGATCAAGTGTGTCTTTCGGAACGTGTGTGGAATACCTCTTTTTAAGCAAAACATCCTGCTTCACAAAGTCGACTGATTCCGGAATCGGATCAAATCCCGTATAAATACCATACGTAATATAAAGATGGTTTTCCGGCCATGTATAAAATAAAAAGCTACTTCCATCAGCGGCAGCATTGTATACATCAAAACAATCATATCCATTGGTCTTATCCCCGGAACTGAAAAGAAATTCGACGGATGAGCCATCCGCCGTGTACATAGTGTAAATAGGAATCACTTCCCCATTTCGGAAAATTACCAGCTCGTCCTTTTCCGTATCGGGCCAAAGGGTTTTACGAATAAACAGGCTATCTCCAACAACAAATAAATCCGGGTTTTCAGTCGGATGAATAGTATATCCGCCGATACTTAAAAAGAATAATAATCCTATTGTAAATGATCTCATTATTTCCAATAATTTATTTCTTTATCTGGCTTTGTCCTAATTATATTCCAGGATCTTGAGCAGTTTTGATACGAATTGAAAACTCTTCGATTATGCAATCCGGCCCAATTAAGTTCCAGAATTAAGTACCGATAAAAAAGATTATCTTGTTAAACTTGTTTTTATCCAACTTCATTAGTTGAATGAATACAAATATATGCTATTTGAATGGAATTCCCAATGGATATTCCCGACTGTTTCCGGATACGATCTTTCATTCATATCCGGTTTATTGAAATTACCTTATTTTTCAATTTATTTCTCATCTACAAACCGCACTTTGCATTCAGTCCAATTCTTCTTGTCATCGAAGTTTAAATATTTGTAATTATAAATGGTTTTATCATGATATTTTCAATTGATTTCAAAACCTTTTTCTATTATCTGAATTTACCATTCGTTGAATAATTTGCGAAAGGTATACCGATTTTATATTCAGAAGGCTTCCGCGAATGAATAAAGTTTTTGCCCCCTGTTGGGCATACATTCGGTTAAAGCGGAAAAACCATCTGGGAAATAATAGATCCGGTTTATAATTTCGGTTAATTAGTATCCGGATAAAATATTGATCTATGTAAAAAAATCATCTACCTGCCGGATGGCATCCCATTCAATTTCTTTCCCTATATTTTAGGTTTCCGTAATGTCCCGGCTGGTAAGTATGAGATTAGATTCCTGATTCAAAAATGTGTTTACCCCTAAAATCAGCATCAGTACCGATAATCAGAGAGATTTAAGAGTTTTCAGGAATCAATTTTATATTCGGATGTTCGCCGATGATTTCCTGTATCATCTCAAAATAAGTTTTACCCGTCCCATTTTCCAGTTCTGCTAATTTCTGCTCTACGAAACGGACGTCGAATGTGGATGGGTATTTTAATTTATTCCGGTAATAATTTTTAGTAAGTTCCAATCCTAAATCGGCTCTGTTCTTTTCAAAATCTTTCCAGAGCAGGCGGATTTCTTCGTTTCCTTTTATTTCACCGTATCCACCATAAAGCATATCACTGAATGCATCTAAGCTCTCTCCCAGTTTCCAGTCTTCTTTGGACATAAATACGCTATTTATTTCTTCGTAGAAAGAAGGGATATTGTGTATTTTACTTCCGTCTATGGTAAATGTTTTTGCCATAAATAAAAAACAACCGGTTGTTTTGAAAGTTCAGGTTTTGTATATACAATCAATGAAAACCTATTTATATATAAGCTTTCACCTTGCAGTAAAGAAACAAATTGAATATCAATTTATCCTATTATATTTAAAATCTTTGTAAGCTTAAATCTGCAGGCAAATCTAAAACTTCCAGACAGGAAAAGACTGTCAAAAGCCAGGATCGGACAGAATTCAGGTATTAATGAGTTACTAAAGGAGAGACAGCTCACCCTTAAGTTCATATCATACAGGCAATCAAAGAAGTTGTTCCGTGCTCTATCTGTTTTCAATTTAATACTAATTTCTTTGCTTATACCTATTTTGAATTGTGATACTCTTCCTGTTTCTTTTTAGAAAGCTTTTTAATCACTTCCTCCACCGAATGTCGGATAAGTTCTTTAATGAGTGTATCCGGAACATCGCTATCCAGATATACCGTATTCCATAATAAGGTACGGGTATGAGTACCATGCGTAACACCTTCATATTTATCCCGTAAAGTGAGTGATTTTTCAGGGTCACATTTAAGATTTACGCAGAACCGTCCGTCTTTTGGTGCAGTACCGATATAAGCAAACATTTTTTCCATTACTTTAAATACCAGCGTAGTATCGTCAAATGGAAGACATTCTGTTGCTCCCTTTACCTGTAGGCAATATTCTCTTAATTCTTCGATATTCATATTTCTTCTTTCTTTATTAAAGGGCTAATGTAATAAAAATTAAGGATAGAAACGGTAAATATATATTTTAATCGTTATCTTTGTGGTCTATGTTTAAAACGAAGAAGGAGATTGTGGAATAAATAACCTTTGGCATTTTGCTAAGGTTATCCCTTAATGTATACTCAGGCATATTTTTGTCCGGGTTATTTTTATATCCATTTCTCACATTCAATTTAAACAAAATGAGTAACAAAAATAAAACAATCTACGATTTCGACTTTAGCTTAATTTACGAATACTTCGCCAGCTTAGAACGCCAGGGACCCGGAAGTTCTGAAGTAACCATTAAAGCATTGAGTTTTATAGATAACCTGACCGACCGGTCACATATTGCCGATCTTGGCTGCGGAACGGGTGGACAGACCATGGTATTGGGGCAACATGCGCCCGGACAAATTACCGGCCTTGAACTATCTTCCGACTTTATCCGAATTTTCAATCACAATGCGGCACAGGTTGGGTTGCAGGACAAAGTGAAAGGCATTGTCGGCTCGATGGACAATCTTCCTTTCCGGAAAGAATCCTTAGATCTCATCTGGTCGGAAGGTGCTATTTATAACATTGGCTTTGAACGCGGTTTGAAGAAGTGGCACGAATACCTGAAGACAAGTGGGTATATCGCCGTAACAGAAGCAAGCTGGTTTACGGAGGAACGTCCGTCTGAGATTCATGATTTCTGGATGCTTCATTATCCGGAGATCGATACGATTGCTGCTAAGGTAACTCACATACAGAGAGCGGGATATATTCCTGTAGCAACCTTTATCCTGCCTGAAGATTGTTGGACAAAACATTACTTTGTTCCGGGTATGACAGCTCAGAAGAAGTTGCTTGCTAAATATCCCGGCAATAAAGGAGTAGAGGAATTCATTGCAGCTCAACGCCATGAAGCAGCACTGTATGATAAGTACAAAGAGTTCTATGGCTATGTATTTTATATCGGAAAGAAGATATAAGGTATAATCACTAAGATTCAGAATCGCAGATAGTAGTAAAGAATACTATCTCAAGGTGCGAAGTTTAATTCTATATTCCGTCAGATTTTATAAAGCTGACGGAATATTTTTTTATGTTGTCGGGAGAGTTCTCCTATAAACAGGAATATTTTATATAAATTTACTACTTTTACACTTCCTACTTTATCAATAAGAATAACAAAGGAATACATTTACAATCATCTGATGAATTCCGGCTGATTTGAAGCAGTGCTGTATATGAATACTGATTTTATAAACGTAACAACAGAGAACCTTGCCGATGAGCATTTATGCTGTATTATCCGTAGTAAAACATCCCATCCGGGTGTGGAGGCAAAGCGGCGATGGCTGTCTGACCGGTTGAAGGAAGGACATGTCTTTAGAAAATTAAATGCAAAAGCTACGGTTTTTATGGAATATGCTCCTCTGGAAACGGCCTGGGTGCCTGTAACCGGTGATAACTATTATTATATATATTGCCTGTGGGTATTGGGCAATCACAAAGGAAAAGGATATGGAAAATCGCTGATGGAGTATTGTCTGGCGGATGCCAGAGAAAAGGGTAAATCCGGTATCTGTATGCTCGGTGCAAAAAAGCAAAAATCCTGGCTCTCTGACCAATCATTTGCAAAAAAATATGGCTTTGAGATTGTGGATACTACGGAGAATGGATACGAACTGCTTGCCCTTTCTTTTGATGGCACACTACCGGAATTTGCATCCAGTGCTAAAAAGCACAAAATTGAAAATAAAGAGTTAACCATTTATTATACTATGCAATGTCCCTATGTCTATCAAAGCGTAGAAAGAATAAAACAATACGGTGAAGCGAATGATATTCCTGTCTCTTTTATTCCGGTGGATACCCTGCAAAAAGCCAAGGCATTGCCTTGTGTTTTCAATAACTGGGCTGTTTTTTATAAAGGAGACTTTGAAACAGTGAATTTGTTAGATGTTGCTTATTTAAAGAGAATACTCAAAAAATGAATACTCAAATACTGGCAGATATTCGCCAGTCTCTTATTGAAAGCATTGACCCAAAGGTCCTGGCTGCATCCGGCCGTTTTTTCAAGGCAGGGGAAGCAGCTAAGGTACATGGTGTGAGAATGGCAGAAGTAAGTAAAATCGGAAAATATACTTTTCGACAAATAAAACATCTTTCCAAACAAGAGATATTTACTCTATGTGAAGAACTGTGGAAAACAGGATACCTCGAAGAAGCGGTTATTGCCTGCATCTGGGCAGAATCCCTGCACAAACAATATGAACCGGCTGATTTTAACCTTTTTGAATATTGGGTACATAACTACCTGACCAACTGGGCAGATTGTGATACCCTTTGCAATCATACAGTGGGAACATTTGTCATGAAGTATCCAAAGTATATCACAGAACTGAAAAAGTGGGCTACATCTGACAAGCGGTTTGTAAAGCGTGCTGCTGCCGTTGCCCTGATTATTCCTGCCCGCAAAGGCATGTTTCTGAATGATATTTTTGAAATAGCCGATATTCTGCTAACGGATAAAGACGATTTGGTGCAGAAAGGATACGGTTGGATGCTCAAAGCTGCCAGCGAAGCGCATGGGAAAGAAGTATTTGATTATGTCGTATCGAAAAAAGCAGTCATGCCCCGGACAGCACTACGGTATGCCATTGAAAAAATGCCGGCTGAATGGAAGAAGAAAGCCATGAAGAAATGTTGATATCCGTTTTTTATCATTCGTTTTTAGTAACAGGAAATTACGTTTTATATTCTCTTGCCGATATCCGAAAGGGTAAAAAGTAAAATATGATTATAAAAAAGAACCGGAAATAGTGTATGAAAAAGTTAAGTGCAAAAGGAATGAAAGTATTAAAAACCTGTCATCTGCTGTTTGTTATGATGTGGGTTGTAGGAGTAATGGCAATGGCTCTTATGAGCCTGATAAAGCCGCAGTCAGGCGACGAATTATATATGGTACTTTTTATTACCCGCATGATTGATGACTGGCTCGTGATACCCGGTGCTATGCTAACTGTTATAACGGCTATCGTATATGGCGTCTCTACTAACTGGGGATTCTTTAAACACCGGTGGATAACGGTCAAATGGATTATATCTGTACTTGTTATTCTGGTAGGAACTTTTTATTTTAGTCCCAAACTGGATAGATGCTTGGAAATTACTATACTTGGACGTGAGGCTGCTTTAAGTAATCCTGAATTAATTTCAAATTCAGAGATTAGCCTGACAGGAGCATGTATTCAGTCAGGTATTCTTATTTTCCTTGTTGTTATTTCTGTGTTTAAACCCTGGAAAAAGAAAAAAGTGAAAGAGTAGTTTCTCTTATATTTAATTCTCTCTGATTCTATCGGGTCTTTTTACTTATTTGATTTTCATAGTATTCAGATGCTCTTTTAATTCAGGTGACACCCGATAACTTTCACGAGCTTTTTGGATGGCTTTATTATGAACAAATCTGGTAAAAACTTTTTGTTCCAGATAGGAAATCGTCTTGTCGTAAAATTTAATGAGTCCTACACTAAGTGCCCATGCGATACTCATATCCGTATAGTATTGTCCCTGTGGTACTTCCGACAGATGTTTGAGAGTAGTGTCGATATGAGCTTCATCCATACAATGAGCCATCAGGAAGAGGACGAAAGTCCGTTTGGTAAACTCTCCTCCATGGGTTTTAAGGGGTAGGAAATGTGATAACATTTCATCCGGATATTTTTTGAAAAGGGATGGAAATGTGATAATGCAATCTACATGTGCCCAATTATCGAACCGCAGGATTAACGGGTCCAGGTACCGGAAAAATGTTTCCGGAGAGAGGTTTTTGATCTGTCCCAGGACCAGGCCGTAAAGCATGATATGTTCGTATGTGGTGTATTCGGCATTCTTTAGATAGAAGTCTACATCCGGATCCTTTGCCAGTTCCTTTGCCAGTTTTTTTAATGCAGGCATACGGATTCCCAATATCTCATATTTGGTGGGAATCAGTTTCTCCTTGAACTTTTTGTAATTGGTTTCTGCCAGAGTATGCAATTGATGGTTGATTCGTTTATTCATCCTGTATTAACCGGTAATATATTCTTCTACTGTTTTTACGGTTGCATAAAAATAATCCAGTGCTGCGATAAAAGCGTATTGAACTTCTTCGGCACATACTTTCTTATTCTGGATTTTCAACTCTTTTGTGGCACAGGCATCACTGATTACTATGCAGTTAAATCCGAAATCTTTTGCCGCTCTGACCGTTCCATCTACACACATATGGGTCATCATTCCACATAAAATTAATTCGGTAATATGATTCGATTTCAAATAGTTCAGTAATTCTGTCTCCCGGAAACTGTTCGGGTAACTTTTTATAATCACTTTTTCGCCGGCAGTCGGATAGACATTCGGATGAATCTCTGCACCTTTTGTATCAGGAATGAAAAAGGTAGCACCGGGGCGGGTAGAGAGGTGTTGGATGTGAATGACCGGGAGTGATTCTTTGCGGAATATTTCTAATACCCGTTTTGCTTTCAGGCTTGCTTCGAGACTCCCGACCAGCGGATTGGCCCCTCCTTTAAAATAATCATTCTGAATATCTATAATCAACAATGCTTCCTTTGTTTCCATTTTCTGTGTTTTAATCGTTCCCTTTTATCCGGTAAAAATCTCATTATAATTTCATCCCGTACAGGTTTCTAAGATAATCCCCTTTCCGATAAAATACTTTTAACCGCTCCATCCCTGCATTTCCCAGGGAGCGGTTGCTTGCACTGTTATCGGGATGGGCCGTAGCAACTACATAGGTACACCCTTTTTGCCGGGCTACCTGCAACAATTCTTTGTTTAATGCCAGCATATATCCTTTGTTCCGGTAATCCGGCAACGTCATGCATCCCCCGATTTCTACCGTCTCTGCAGAATTAATTCCCAATGAAGCCAGCTCACCCGAAAGATCGCTTACATCAAAAAATAATCCCGAAACGGCAGCCAGCCTGCCGTCATCCATGATGCCATACAGAATTACCTTCCCGGACCCATCAAAAGAAGCTTCGACTTCTTTTTCCGTAAACGGGATATAATAAGAGGCGTTACTCAGTTGGTCTACCGTAATTCGGTTTATTTCAATCAATGCCTGCTTGTATTCCTCAGTTAATCTTTCAATTTGCATAGGGTTTTTTATAAAAAAGATTTTCCGGACAGAATCTGTACCAGGTTCTTTATGGCGGATAGATTCCTTACAAAAATAATATATTTATATACAGGTGAATATAGATTTTCATGAAAAGTTATGGATGAGTGCTCATGGCAAAGACAACTTTATCCTTACTATGCACTCCCGGTGATTCAAAAATATGGATTTTATTTCCCTTTGCCGTCCGTTCCGGATCCTATATGTATCAGTTCTCAGGAAGGCCGGTCCCGTCCTTATTGGATATGTGTAAAACACACCCCATCCTATATTATCCTTATGCGATGCAATCAATCCCCGCCAAAGAGAAAAATTTTAAAAAGCACCTTCCCTTTCACCAAATTATTCACTATTTTTATCCGCCGAAAATCAGGCATTAAAAGAACTATGAAAAAATTATTCTTCCTCCTTCTTATTATCTATTCCATCAGTGCGGTACACATACAGGCTTCCGGTATTTTTCATCCCCAATCAAAATGGATTGGTTGTGACGATCTTTCACAAACTCCCCTGAATACCTGGCTTTGTTTTCGGAAAACCGTACAACTAACGGATATTCCCACGGAAGTAATTGCGAATATTGCGGTAGATTCCAAATACTGGTTATGGATTAATGGCGAAATGATTGTTTTTGAAGGCGGATTAAAACGGGGTCCGGCTCCGGGTGCAACCTATTACGACAAAATTGATATTGCTCCCTATCTGACTAAAAGAGAAAATGTAATCGCTTTTTTGGTCTGGCATTTCGGCAAAGATAGTTTCAGCCATGTAAATAGCGGGAGAGCAGGTTTGCTTTTCAGCGCCTGTGCTTCGGATCTGGCTATTTTCAGCGATAGCAGTTGGGAAGGGTGTATATATCCGGCCTATCAGGATACGGAAGCGCCGTTCCCGAACTATCGGTTATCCGAGAGTAACATCCGTTTCGATGCGCGTAAAGAACTGGCTGGATGGAATATGCCCGGTTTTAAAGGAAAGCTGGGAAGTACACATAGACTTGCTCCCCCGGAAGAAATGCCGTTCGGAAAATTGGTACCCCGTCCTATTCCTATGTGGAAAGATAGTGGATTAAGGGATTATCCGGAGATAGTTAAAAATAAAACCGGGGATACGATTCGTTGCCGTTTGCCGTATAATTGCCAGGTTACGCCTTATCTAAAGGTAAAAGCTCCGGAAGGTGTATGCATCGGGATGATGACAGATAATTATGAGGGAGGTAGTGAAAATAGTGTCCGGGCAGAATACATTACCCGTGAGGGAGAACAGGAATACGAAAGCTTCGGGTGGATGAACGGACACGAAATGAGGTATATTGTTCCTTCCGGAATAGAAGTCCTGGAACTGAAATACCGGGAAACCGGATACAATACGGATATAGTAGGTTCTTTTACCTGCAACGACGAGTTTTTCAATGAATTGTGGAAGCGGAGCGCCCGCACGTTATACATTACCATGCGGGATAACTACATGGATTGTCCCGACCGCGAACGGGCACAATGGTGGGGCGATGAGGTAAATGAACTGGGCGAAGCATTTTATGCCCTTGATTCCCGGAGCTGGCAGTTAGCTACCAAAGGGATTTATGAATTAATGAACTGGCAACGGCCGGACGGAACGCTTTTCTCTCCTCTTCCGTCAACGGTATGGACAGCGGAACTTCCGTTGCAGATGCTGGCTTCTGTGGGATGGTACGGATTCTATACGCAGGCATTCTATAGTGGCGATTTTTCCTTTGTTCCCCATGTGTATGACGGAGTCCGGAAATATTTGCATGAAGTATGGCAGGTGGATAATCAAGGAATACCGGTGCCCCGTGCAGGAGACTGGAACTGGGGAGACTGGGGCGATAATATTGACCTGGGTGTACTCACTACCTGTTGGTATTATCTTACGCTCAAAGCCGAAAAAGAATTTGCTGTTTACCTGAATAAACCGGAAGATGCAGCACAAATACATCACATGATGGAACGAATTTCCTCGGTTTTTGATACGTATTACTGGACGGGCACAGCCTATCGCTCCGCTTCCTATCAGGGTGAAACGGACGATCGTGCCCAGGCAATGGCTGTGGTGAGCGGATTGGTTTCACCGGATAAATACCCTGCTATCCTGGAAGTAGTAAAAAAAGAATATCATGCAAGCCCTTATATGGAAAAGTATGTGATGGAAGCTTTGTTTATGATGGGGGAAGCGGAATATGCCCTGGAACGTACCCGCAACCGGTATGCTAAAATGATGGCATATCCTTATACTACCCTGTTTGAAGGGTGGGGGATAGGAGCGGAAGGATTCGGGGGCGGCACCATTAATCACGCCTGGAGTGGTGGCCCGTTAACCGTATTAAGCCAGAAACTGTGTGGAATAGAACCTATTGAACCGGCCTTTAAGCGTTTTCGCATTGCTCCGCAATTGGGTTCATTAACAGAAGCTGCGGCCGTAGTACCGACTCTTTATGGAAACATTGAAGTTAACATTAAACAGAACAGCAATAATATGTCTATGCGGGTAACTGTTCCGCAGGGAACTACCGCAGTGATTATATTACCGGAAGGGGAAGAAAAGGAACTCTTGCCCGGATGCCATGTATTGTCATAGGAAATAAGAGGAAATTCTCAGCGCTACTTCTGTTGGTTTATAGGAACATCTTTTCAATGCTAGTATAAAATTCATGAAAGAAAGCGTGTTCTTCAAGGGCAAAGAATATAAAATCATAAAGAACTCTCCGGTTCTGTAACAATCTTTTCTAATAAAAAGGAGCTTAATGCTCCGATTTATTAAAAATAATGTATGAAAACAGCACATCATGAATGATGAGATTAATTTACTGGTAATGGTTTCCTGAAAAACAATGCCTTATCCTTTATGATTACAATAACAGCCAGTATGCACAAAAGCATTGTCTGGATGATTTTACTATTGGGATGCGGAGCAAACAATTCATTGAAAAAGCCGGCTGTGATATGGAAGATAATGGCAACGAGTATATTCCTTCCGGTTTTGTAATAGAGCCAGTTCATCAGAATAACATACGGAAGAATGCTTACCAGAAAGTTAAGACCGTATATCCATCCGGTTTCTACCACATTGCTTTGATAATAATCCCTTATGGTGGATAACGGCAGATGCCATATTCCCCAATAAATGCCGAATAAAAGGGAGGTAGTAAACAAGTTGAATTTGGTGCGTAGGCTATCCGTACCATACGTATGCCAGGCCAGTTCTTCCAGTACCGGCGCTATAATAAGCAAAAACCAGACAGGGAAAATACCCGATGAAAAAGTGAAATTCCCGGTGATTATAAATTGAGCCGGACTGTAACCGAATAATAAGGAAATTGCCTGTGCCAGCAAAATACTTACAGGCATAATAAAACAGGCCAGTAAAAAATAATGGGGTTTTACATTCCGGAAATTGAAAAAACGGCTTCTCACATCTTTCCGGAGTGCAGGTTGTTTCCGTATCAGGACGAAGGCCACGGCTATCGGGGCAAGTAATCCGGTAAATGCCAGCACACTGGCTATAGATAGATAAGTGTCGTTATAAGGTGTGATTCGACTGATATATCCTGCACCAAACCAGAATATCCATGGGATAAGGGTAGAGAAGAAATAAAATAGTTTCGGATTTTTATAGTTGTCGATGGCTGTAAGCTGTATTCCTGAAGTTTTCATGTGCTGTTACGTATAGGGTTTAAAAAAGAGGCTCTTCATATACTTATGTTGCTATAGGAGAGCCCCGGTCTATTTATTATTATTTATTTTAGAAGAAATATCCAACCGATAAGGTAATATTCCCTGCTTTCATCCTTCCGCTTTTCTCTCCGCTGATATCCTGTATTCCACGCTGATTGCCCAATGTGAGAGTAAACTTATCCAGTTCGGTACCTACCCCGAAACCTATTCCGTAATCCAGCCGCCTCATCTTCGATTCTTTTGTGAACAGTTCCTGGTCTACTGTTTCGCCGTCTGTTTTGCCTGTTGCCTTACCATACATGTGATAGCCGATATAAGGTCCTGCATAGACAAAAAGTTTTGTTTTATTTACATGAAATGTCGCTTTCAGATTAACAGGGAGCTGTAACGTGTTTAAAGTAATGTGTCCATCTTTCATGGCAAAGGAATTATCACTTTTAAGGTTAGCACCATGATTCAGGTATACTAATTCAGGTTGGATAGAAAATATGTCCGTAAAAGAATATTCCATTACTCCACCGAAATGATAACTGAACCGGCCTTTATACTGGTCACCGTTAATTCTCTGGTCAGTGCCACTTGTGTACAGGTTAGAAAAGTTTCCTCCGGCTTTTACTCCAAAACGTACCTGTGCATGGATGTTTGTAATAAGGAAAAGAGCTGCGGATAATAAAATTAATTTTTTCATGATGTTTACTTTTTTGTTTATTGTTAATGATTGATTGTTTCTGTTATTTACACTGCAAATGTACAGGAGGGAAGGGCACTCATTTTTTTTATAAGACAGACTGAGGTATTTTATCGACAGAACTTGTTCATTTGTCTACCAGGTTAAGGAGAGAGTAGGGACAAAGCGTTAAGGTGAAAGAAGAAAAGGAGGAAGCGGAAGATGGTTGAAGAAAGGAAAATAGAAAGTTGTTTTTAAGCTATATTTCTGGTATCTTTTACTATGGGTAAACCCTTCCCCTTTTGGCGAAGCCAAAAGGTACTTCCCTTCATGGAAGGGAAGAGTTGTCTGGCGTCTCACCCACTCTCCCCTCGAAGAAGATACTATGTAAATAATCAAATTTGTTTTG
>JAJQEC010000137.1 GCA_021201815.1 Candidatus Azobacteroides sp.
GCCTGTCGTTTTCGGGTTCAAAGACGATGGAGGCGCGCTGTGTGTTTGAGAAGGCCAGGTCGGGTCCGCGCCATAGCATCTCCCCTTCGTCGTTAAGCATGGTTGCCTGCTGCAGGAAGTTGTTAAAGGGCCGGTTCTCTCGCCCGTCGGGTGTGTAGAAGCTCATGGCGGGGTTGAGCGGGTACTGCGGGATGGTCAGGTCATCATTGACATAGAGTGGGTTATAGGCATTCTGGTGCCAGACCTTTCTTGCTGGGGCCCATTTATCTGTACCCTGTGCCCCGTAAATACGTAGGGAGCCTACCCGGTAAAAGCTATTTGTTTGCGGGTGGAGTTTGAGGTCCGTTCCCACGGCAATAATTTCGGCATGCCCGTCTCCATTGACATCGGCCACGATCGGGTATTCATTGATGGTTGCCGAACAAACATTATCAATCACACTCAGGGTATTAAGTGTTTTACCATCAATAATCCTTAAGTTATCCTCATCGCGGTATACCAGTTGTGCCTCCCCGCTCTGGGTAAAGTCAAAAAGGGTAAGGGTGGTAGAGGCAGACCGGTCTGTTGTAATAAGGCTTCCTGTCTGGGTAATCTGTTTTGTTTGTGGATCATATCCATAAGTAAACAACTCAAAAAGGGCATTGACGGCAATATCCGGTTGCCCATCCCCGTCAAAGTCTCCCACAAACGGAAGGGAAGGGCCTTGTTTATTTTCTGTTGCTACAGGTATTTCGGTTATGGAGTTAGTATTTATCACTTCTCCTGTCCGGGGGTTATAAATATATAAAGTGGCATCGTTATTTGGAGTTCTTTTAGCAGCCACTATTACATCCGGTTGTCCATCACCATCCATGTCTGCTAATGCTATTCCTCCATACAAACTGACAATGTCCGCCCTTGCCGGCTCATCGGTAATAGGCGTATTGTTCGCTCGCCGCAAAAGCGTAAAGCTATTTCCTGATGTTCCTTCATGGTTGGTGATTATTACCTTATAGACACAATCTCCGGCAATAAGTTCTAACTTTCCATCTTCGTCAATATCACTGGCTGCAAAAGAAGTAGAATGGGCTGCATTGGATAATGCATGTGCTGCCCATCCGAAGCTGTATTTGGTACCGTTGTTTATATTATCGTTGATAAAACCGGCATCTACCAGTAAGACGCCTGTTTTTGCATTGTAGATTTTATCATATACCTGTACCTGCACATTCCCATCGGCATTAAAATCTGCCAGCAGGGGGGTGGCATAACTATATGCCGTACTTGGGGAATAGTTTACTCTCCATTCTTCTTTGTATTCAGATCCATTAAACCGGTACTTAATAAGCATTCTTGCCGGCTCCGTATTGGCGGTCGTAAGAAATATGGCAGCGTATCCGTCTCCATCTACATTTCCAATAGCGATTTGGCTGCTTGGATGGCTATCAATATTACCCGGGAGATCAATTTTATATTTTTCGTATAATTTATTTGTTGCCTGATTTACCCCAAAAATCAGAATGGCGGTCGTCACTACGGTGGTTGATGAAGTGTTATTGAATACAATAATTTCTGTTTCCCCGTCATTGTCAATATCGCCACATAGAATATGGGAAACCGGGTTTACTATGTCATCTGTCCGGGATAATTCTTCTATTTTGAAATCAATTGCCGGGGGAGTGATATAACATATTTCTGTTTCCACATTATCCGGTTTATTGCGGATATTGATGTACACCCATGCCCGTGAAGCCTGGTTGCCGCATTGGATCTGGTATTCGAGCGAATCCCTTGTGATGCCTACATCCCCCGGGGCACGGTAACGGATGCGGTTATTGGTCACCTGTGCCGGGATGGGGGAATGCACGGGCTGCGTGGTGATGCTTACCGTCAGCTCATCCTTGGAGCATTCCCCCGGTGTATCGTTGACCAGTACGTTCCATGTGGCAATCTGGTTGGGGGCTGCAAAGACATTGTCGGTATGGGCCTCGGGGCTTGCCGGTACCTGTGCCTGTAGAGGAAAAAACATAGTAAAACCAAGAAGCAGGCAGAAGATAAGCCTGCCTTGCGGTGGTATAAAACAAGTCCTTTTTTTCTTCATCTTCATTTTATTTTAAATTATGGATTGAATGATAATATGGTAATGTGGTAATGTGCCAATGTGATAATTTGCCAATGTGCCAATGAGGTGGGAAAGGAGGGCAAAGGGTAGGGAATATAAAAGCCGGGGATACAGGAATTATATCCGCCCGGCTTGTATATAAAAAAGCCGGGAGAAACCCCATGGGATTTTCCTGGCTCTTTGGTAAAAGGATGACTTCCCGTCGTGCTTTTACCGGGGTAAGGTATATATTAATTTGAAAATCTGCCAATGTGCTAATGTGCCGGTTAGGCTGGCTGCTCCGATGATTGAGAGAATGGACAGGGGATGGTATGGTATAGCCCTTGAAAAAGGATTTATCAAACAGGCATATCCTTATGCAAAATAGCATGAGGGAAATCAAAGCCGGAATAAAAAAATAAGAAAGGAAGCATTGCGTAATTAAAGAAGATTTTGTATTACGCGCACAGGTTAGTAAATTACTTAGTGAGTGGTAGTCTCTCTCTCTCTAACATAATTCGGTTAACTTCCAAATTATCAGAAGAAAAAGAGCAGGTAAACATATTATTTTTAAA
>JAJQEC010000070.1 GCA_021201815.1 Candidatus Azobacteroides sp.
AAACAAATTTGATTATTTACATAGTATCTTCTTCGAGGGGAGAGTTGTCTGGTATTTCACCAGCTCTTCCCTTCTGCGAAGGGAAGTACCTTTTGGCTTTGCCAAAAGGGGAAGGGTTGGACACAAGCTAATAACCCGGCAAATAAAAAAGGGATACGTATTAATTCCCCTCCAAAAAAACAGCAAAAATACTTGACATCCCTTCCAAAAAGCAGTATCTTTGTTATTCTCCGGAAAGGATATTCAGAAATACACATGTGGTGTTATGAAAAAGCTATAATGGCTTCTGGCAGCTCTTTCAGGAGATCCGTACCTTCTTCTGTACGGAATGTACCATCGACCATCGGGTATTTCATCGTCCCACCTAGGTTAAACGATCGTCCCACCTAGGTAAGGCGATCGTCCCACCTAGGTCGAACGATCGCCTTACCTTGGTGGGACGATAATATCCTGCTCTGCTTTATACAACATTGTGCTCAACTTTATACGACCTTATGCTCAACTTTACATAACTTTTATGACATGTTTTTTAATGTGATCCTAAAAAAATTATTCCCATTTTTCAAGAGGAAAATACGGATTATAAAAATAAAAGATATAAGTTGAAAGAGGAAAATAAAAAAGCCGTAGGTTTATGAGTTGCTTTGTTTCTTAATTTTGATAAAAGTGTACTGTGAATGCCGGGTTAGCACAATCTGTATTCTTTAATTCCTTGATGAATTAACTTGGATAAATCTTATCTCTTCGATTATTTTACCGTGAATATTCTACCTCCTTTTGGAGAAATTAAAAATAGAAGAATAAGCACAAAATGAAAAACTAAAATTATTTCGGCTTCTTTATCAGATAATAATTACTTTTTCATTTTCTGTTTTTACAAACCCTCTTCTTTCTGCTTCCAGTATTCCGCGGTTTATGGCTGCTTCTACATTATTTCCGCTTCTTGCAAAACCGAAACGTTGAGCTATTACCCGGATCAGATCTTTGACCGGCAGGCTGATCTCTTCTTCCAGCATAATGCGTATGGCATTTGCTATTTCTTCCGGTGGAAGTTCCTGAGGTTCCCTGCGGGAGTTTATCCGGTACCCGGAATAATGCTGGTATTGTTCCTGACTGTTCCAGAAAAATACCATCCCTTCATGGATGGAGCGATAATAATTTAATTCCGTGAACAAAGCTTCCAGATATGCGTCCAGTCGTTGCCCGGTACGGGAAATATTCCATGCGGAAAGTATTCTTTTACAGAGCAGGTTCCGACTGATCGGTGCTTCTGTCGCTATTACCTGAATGATTTGTGTGCATATTTCTTTTTTGTTTTCCGGATGAAAAAAGGTTTCTGAACCGGCATTATAAGGGGAAACCAGTCTCGTTAAGATATATTTCTCTTCTTCTTTCTGTTTATTTGGTTTTGAACCGGCATTATTTTCCTCCGGAATCAGTTTTTCTTCTATATCTTTTTCCTGCTCTTCCGGAAAAGAAGAGAGAGCTTCTCCGTCTTTATTTTCTTCCGCTTTCTGTATTTCTTCCTCCAGAAAAGCCAGTACTTCTTCAGGGTTTTCCCACCAATCCAGTGTCCAGATGCGGATGATGCTCCAGCCTAACAACCGCAGTACCGTGTTCTGTACAATTTCCCTGTCGCGGGCGGTTTTAGTCTGCCGGTAGTTTTCACCGTCACAAAGGATACCGAGGATATACCGTGCCGAATTTTCTTTATCTACTACTCCGATATCTATTTTATAACCGGAGTATCCGATGTGTGTATGGACTGTGTAACCTCGTTCCTGTAGTTTTTGTGCAATGATGTTTTCGATGGCAGGTCCGGTATTGAATATTGTCTGTTTATTCCGGACCATCCTTTCTCCTCTTTCTGCATATTCCAGAAAACGTTTTAGTCCGCCAACTCCTGCGGCAGAAGTTCGGTTGAGATCGATCCGGTCAGAACGAAGCGTAGAGTACACGATCATTTCATACCGGGCACGGGAGACTGCTACATTCAGCCTTCTTTCTCCCCCCGGACGGTTTAACGGTCCGAAGTTCATACTTACTTTTCCTGCTGCATCCGGTCCGTATCCTACGGAAAACAGAATTACATCCCGTTCGTCTCCCTGCACATTTTCCAGGTTTTTAATAAATAATGGTTCTTTGCCTTCTACGGCTCTGCTTTCAAGGTCCGGACGGAATATAAACAGGTCGGACAGCATATCTTCAATCAACGCTTGCTGGGAAGAACTAAAAGTGACGACTCCAATACTTCTTTTCCGGAGTTTTTTGTCCGACAGGCGTCTCTCTATTTCTGCCACGATCGCTTCCGCTTCTGCTCTGTTCTGGCGTGTTTTGCCTTTATCGTAGATTCCTTTTACGGGCACAAGGCGCACTTTTGATTCGATATTGTCCGGAGAAGGGAACGTCAGTAATTTATTGTCGTAATATTCGGAATTACTGAATGCGATAAGGCTTTCATGCTTACTGCGGTAATGCCACAGCAGGTAGTGGGAAGGCATGGATAGAGCCAGGCAGTCATCGAGAATACTTTCCAGGTCTTCCATTTCTATATGATCGTCATCCGTATGGCTGGTTGTAAAAAAGCTGGTGGGTGGCATTTGTTTAGGATCTCCTACAATCACGACCTGTTTTCCTCTTGCGATTGCTCCGACAGCTTCGTAGGTTGGCATCTGGGATGCCTCATCGAATATGATCAGATCGAATTTTTCCGTATCAGGGTTAATATATTGTGCTACGGAAATCGGACTCATCAACATACATGGGCACATACGATTGAGCAGATTGGGTATCTGGTCGAAAAGCTTCCGGATAGAAATACCTCTGGCATTATTCCGGATATTCTTTTGCAGGATTCCGACTTCTGAGTTCTGGGTTGCTTCCCGGGTAAATGATGGAATGCCGGAAGCCAGTCGGGCATACAATTCTTCTTTTGTCAATTTTTCAAAAGCAGCGGCCAGCAGTTTGTATTTTTGTATCACATCATTAAAAAGCTTTCCTTTGAATAGTTCCAGCTCCGGTTCCTGAGAAAAGATATATTGGATACATGCGGAATAAAAACTTTTATTAAAAATATCCACTACCTCATCGGAAGGCAGGTTTTCATCCTGATATATTCCGGCAATGAATCCTAATCCTTCTTCGCGAAGCTTATTCCGGATCAGTAACCATTGATACCAGTCTTTTAGTTTGTCGAGATTTATCTCCCATTTTTCCAACGCATCAAGCGCAGACGGTATCCATTGATGACTTTTTTCATACCAGTTGCCTTGTTGAATACCAATGGCGATAGCCAGTTTATCTTCCATGGTGGAAAATTGGTTCAGGAGTTTCAGGAGACCGGTCAGATACTCTCCGTGTACGGTCCTGAATAAAGAAAGTCCTTCGGATAATTGTCCGGCTAAAATTGATTTTGCTTTTCCTGCTGCTTCTATATCCCCGGTGCATTGGAGGATATAGTGGTTAATTACCTGTGTATAAGAAATAATTAAACTTATTTTGTCCCAGTCTTCTTCATCCGGATTTCCGTACTTACCGAAGAAAAGAGGAATAGATCGTATGTATTTCCCGAGGAATTTTTCTTCTGCCTGATAATTAATCAATAAAGCCAGGATATCAGGTACGGCAGCATTCTCTATTTTTTTGTTTCTGCTGTGGAGAAGAAGTTGCTTTTTTATTTTCTTCCATCCCAGAAAGCGGGGAAGGAGCCATTTTCCGGCATATTGGTTCCATTCGCTAAGTAATTCTCCGGCCGGTAGTGCGAATATTCCTTCACTAAAAGAAGATAGCAGGTCTCTTCTGAAAGCAGCTTTCGCTTTCCCATGGGAAATTATTCCCTTGTATTCTTCCAAGGTTTCATTCAACCGTGGAGTGGTCAGGAGTTGCGGCGTTAGCTCCGGAGTTTCTAACAGTTGACGGATAAGCCCGGACAATATATTTGTCTGCTCTTTATCATATCCATCCTTATTCTCTCCCAGGATACCGGATAATAGGGGAAGTTGAGCAGATAACGTTAATAGAATATTTCTTGTTTCTTTAAAAAGAGAACTTATTTCTTCTTTCAGGGTCGCAGAAAAAGCGGTTATTTCAATGTCCGCTAACGGATGATGATAAGGATGCCCGCATGCTTTTCCCGTACTTACCATCGTTTCTATCATATCCTGCCATGCGAGTACCTTTTCCTTTGATAATCCTTCAAGCAAAGAGAGGGGAAAAGGGAAGGAACAGGGACTTTCGGTAGACAGGTAGCGGGTAATCGCTTCATATAAAGACAATCCGAATGAATATTTTTTGTGCAGACTGTGAATATAGGTGTTAAGCTCTATACGGAGTTTATGGATACGTTCAGCCTGTAATGCAAAGTCCTCCGGGGAAGTTACCCGGACAACCTCGGAAGTTTCTTTTAATTGTCCCAGTACCGCTGACTTTTTTGTTTTATTGGAATGAACTTCCAGACAGAAGGGAGATAAACCGATTGTTTCCAGTCGGTGTTGTACCACAGAGAGAGCTGCCATCTTTTCTGCCACGAAGAGTACTCTCTTTCCTTTGTAAAGGGCATTGGCAATGATATTGGTAATTGTTTGCGACTTTCCGGTTCCCGGAGGACCATGAAGAATGAAAGTGGTATCATTTACCGCCTCATAAATAGCTTCCAATTGAGAAGAGTCTGCGTTAATGGGTAATACGATATCTGCCGGAGAAAGCTGCTTATCCAGTACAGATGCATCTGCTATTTCTTCTTTTATTTCCCATTCGATTTTGCCATTTACCAGACTGGAAACAATTTTATTTTCCATTAACTTATGGGAATTATGGTGGATGTCATTCCACATAATAAACTTGTTAAAAGAAAATATTCCCAGAATGGCCTGTTCTTCGACATCCCATTTCCGCTGTTCTTTGATACTGTCGCGTATAAGGGAATAAATCAGCCTGACATTCACTCCGCTTTCATCTGTCGGCAAGGGGTCAAGCCCGGGAATCGTAATGCCGAAGTTTTGCCGGAGCATTTCCAGCAGAGTAATATTCATCATTGCCTCTTCTTCCCTCGAGCGGATTACATATCCTTTTGCTGCAGATTTCCGGATTATTTCTACCGGCAATAATAAAATGGGCGCATACCGGGGACGTTCGCTGGCAGGTGTTTCATACCACTGCAGTAATCCGAGTGCCAGATAAAGTGTGTTAGCTCCGTTTTCCTCGATAGAAAGTCGGGATGAACGGTAAAGATGCTGGAGAGCTTTCTGTAGTTCCAGCTCTGTCAGGTAAGAACGGAGTCTTTTCTGAGTAAGTTCGGAACGAATTAACTCAATGACCGGATCGGAAGGTTCAAGCGAATGATACAATCCGAAATTGAATAACGGGCTGCTCCAGTCTGCAGGTTTGGCCATAATCCTAAATTCTTCTCCGTCGGCAAGAGCATCTTCAAAATGATCCAGGTCAATAGAAATAAGTTGCAGGGTATTTTTGGTAACCCGTATATTCAACAGGTTATTTCTTAAGCTTAAATCCAGAAGCTTCCTTTCCCACAGTAACTGTTTGGTTACTTTAATTTCCCGGCTTATTCCGGAAAGATCGTAGGGATTTATACTTTCCGGATTAGCAGGAGAGCTTTCAGTAAAAATTTCCTCTTCTTTTATTGTCCACCGGGTATTGTCTGCTATCCGTTGCGGTAAAGGCCTAATGCCGGAAAAACGGGATCTTTTTATATCAAGGGCTAAGACAAAGTCTGTCGGATTAAGTAACTTTCTTTCTGCGTTTCTGATTGCCTGGTCAAAGTCTGTCTCCTGTCCCTGATTCATACAGGTTGATTCCACAACTACAATTTCATTGATTCCTTTCGCAATCCTTTTTGTCAGGAACGAAACATCATCCGTAATGCTGTCCGGAAAGGTTTCCGGTATCAGCCAGCCACCGGCAAATGCATGTCCTTGTGTTACAATGATAAGCGGATGTATCCCGATGGCTTCCATACAGGCTGTATACAATACGGACATATCGAGGCAATTTCCCATCTTCTGTTCCGTGACAACATCCGTCAGCCGGATTCGTTGTCCGTGTTCTTCGAAGGATGCAGGTACCGAACTATAAGTAATATTTTCTTCGGAAATGGCTGCATATAAAGCGGCAATTTGCTTTTTTACCCGGTCCGGGTTACGGCTTTGGTATTCATCAAACGATGGATTCCCTGTCCATTTTTCTATTATTTCCGACGCTCTTTTAAGGATGGGAACGATAGCCGGATGATTGGGGATAACAAAAGAGGAAAGCATTTCCGGCAGGATGGCTATGCCGCCCCATTGGTCGAAAGCCAACATGGCTATCGGGTAAATTTGCCGGAAAAGAGAGACTTCTCCGGAAAAGATTTCCAGAAGAAAATGTCCGTTTATTCTTTCGGTAAGTTGAATGAAAAAGTCCGTAGACAGATTGATTCGCAAGGAATCTATCAGCAGTGCTTCGCCGACAGGTAAAATATCAATCGAATAAGGAAAAACAATGGCAAATTCAGGCTCGGCTGAAAGCTTGATGGTAATATCTTCCAGAATTTCTTCTGATATATTTTGTATGGAAAATTTCCGGATAAGGAAAACTTTATTTTGCTGCATGGCAAAGTTTACTACCGGCAAATAGGTAAACTCAACCTTTATATATGGTGAATGTTGTTTTGTATTCATTTTTATATTCAAAACTTTCAGTCCTAAAGAGACAGGACTCCAAAGGAAAGCCGGATAGTTTCATATTGTCTTTTTTTCTTTGTAGTTCGGATCTATCTCCTGTAAAACTTCTTTCTGAAAAAGACAAATGGCCTTTTATTTATTCAATGAAAGTGCAATATTACAAAAAATAATATTCAGTATTAAGGATTTACTCTTTTTATTCTTCCTCAAAATACGAAGATTGATTTCTTTTTGGAAAATACATTCGTTAAAAGAAATTACTTTTTTTCTGCTGTTTTGTCTCACAAAATCCCGGTTTTGTCTCTTATTTTTTTCTATATTTATTAATTCCATACTTTTGGAAAATAAAAGAAGATAAGGAAAAAATATAATCTGAAAATGTAACCTTCTTACATTTTACCTTTTTTCTTTCCTAGTAATAGGTAACGGTATTCATAAACAAATTATTTAAGTAAAAATCCGATGAAAAAATTATTTTTATTTTCTGTATTAGTATGTTTTTCTGCTTGTGGATTCCTATCTGCACAAACAAATGATGAAAAATCCGCTGCGTTTCAATTGGGATTTTTTCCACCTCTGAGTACAAATGGTAAAGAAGCTTCCCATTATACCAATCATGTATCTTTCAATATTCTTGCCGGGATTTCCCGAAATGAACGTATATTTACATTCGGGGGACTGGGAAATATTATTGGTGAAAATGCTTCCGGCGTGCAGTTTGCCGGACTGGGAAATATAATAGGGAAGAATGCGGAAGGGTTACAATTTGCGGGATTGGTGAACATTGCTGGAGGGAATGCTTCCGGAATTCAGTTTTCCGGACTGGGAAATGTGACAGGAGGTACTTCATCCGGATTACAATTTTCCGGAATAACCAACATAATCGGGGGATCCGGAAAAGGACTTCTTTTTTCCGGCATAGGGAATGTTACGCATGGTGCCTATAAAGGAGTCCAGTTTTCCGGAATAGGAAATATAGGTGATGATATTAGCGGAGTTCAGTTCGGTGGAATATTTAATATTGCAAAGAATGTAAAAGGAACCCAGATTGCTGCGCTTGTCAACATTGCAGAAAATAGTGATTATCCGGTAGGGCTTGTCAATATTATTAAAAACGGGGAGAAAAGTATTGGTGTTACTTATGACCAGACGGGAAGCTCCATGGTTTCTTTCCGTTCCGGAGGCCGGGTTTTATATGGAATTTTGGGAGTAGGATATAACCACAAAACAGACGATGAACCGTTTGTGGCTGAAGGCGGCTTCGGAGCTCATATTTCGGTTGTGGAACGTTTTCGGATAAATGCAGAGCTCAAAAACCAGTATATGACTTCTTTTTCGAATACACATGTTTTGCTTTCTTCTTTTAGTATCTTGCCGGCATTCCGTATTTGTCCGTTTCTGGAGGTATTTGCCGGTCCGAGCCTGATCTATGGGGAAACTGATAATATAAAAAATAAAAACCTGTTTCCGGGACATGATTTGTGGAAAAAAGAAAAAAATGACAGGAGTCAACAATTATTTGTGGGATATACATTCGGTATTCAGTATATTTTTTAAGTTTGTAAAAATCCGGAATCTGTATTAAAAAGTACAGATTTCCTTTTTTCTGATAATTTAAGAAGGAAAAAAACAGCAAAGAGAAATGGGTGGGTTTACCGTATTTGAATTTTTATGACACATATTCCAATAAAAAAATCATTTTTTCATAAATTTCTTATGGAACCGGGATACAGAGTAGTGAGACATGCATTTCTCTTTATTACTCTCTTTTTCATTTCTCTGGATTCGGCTTTTATGGATAATCCTGCCATATATGATAAATGGGAATTCTATGTTTATTTGCTGTTTATATGGATAAGTTACATTGCGAGTGTCTATTTTAATCTATATTTTTTAATACCACGTTACTTGCTAAAGAAAAAATATGAGCTTTATTTTTCTTTTGTATGTCTTTTTGTTGCATTAGAAGTTTTGTTTTTGTTTTTATGGGAGTTTTCTTATTTTTATTTTATGTTGGATAGTCCCAGACATTTATCGGAATTTTCTTTTTTAACCGTATCGGGTCATAACCGGATACTTACATTTATATTGGATTTTATTTCTACTTTTTTTCTGAACCTGATTGCTTTTATGGGGGGAGCCATCACTGTTTTACTTAAATCCTGGGTAACCGGTAATAAACGTAAAGGAGAGTTGGAAAAGAAACATCTGGAATCCGAACTTGAAAACCTGAAAGAAATAGTCAATCCGTCATTTCTTTTTACTATATTAAGACGTATAAGAAACCTGGAAGAAAAGGATTCCTGCAAAGCAGAAAAAACTCTTATGCAGTTTAGCCGGATGTTACGTTACCAGCTTTATGATTGTAATTATGAACTCGTATTTCTAAATGCGGAAATCCGGTTTATTCGTAATTATCTGGAACTGGAAAAACTTCATTATGAAAAGCTGGAGTTTACGATTGCTTCGCAAGAAGAAATAAATTCTCTTCTTGTCCCTCCATTGCTTTTTATCCCTTTCATATATTGTCTGGTAACTCTTTTGGAAGATTCCGGACAATTTGCACAAATAAACCTGAAGTTTAAGGGAAACAGAAAGGAATTATATTTTGTTTATACGGGTACGCTTTCTTTGGATATAAGCAATTCAGCTATCCGGAATCTCAAACAACGGATGGATGTTCTTTTCGGGAAACGTTATTCATTAAAAATATCTTCTTTACCTGAAGATTATTTTCAGGTATCTTTATATATTGAATTTCATACTGTATGAGAAAGGAAGATATTAAGAAGTTGGCTTTTAATTTTTTACTAACACCCGGTTACCGTTTTTTCAGGCATTTCTTGTTTGTAATAGTAGTGGTAATAATATGTGCCGGCATTATTGTTCACTTGCCTCCGAATATCGGATCTCCCTCTCTGTTTGTCGGGTTGATAGGGTATTCGGGTATTGTTCTTACTGTTACTTACCTGAATATTTACTGGGGAATACCCCGGTTTTTGCTGAAAAATCGGTTAGGATTTTATTTTATTTTTATTTTTTTCCTTACAGTTGCGGCTGTTCTTTTCCTTATCTTTCTGCAAACCTTCTTTTTAAAATTACATGAACAAATAGAGATAGCAGCAATTTCCGTATTTTTAATGAATCTGCTTTCATCCATTGTTATCCTTTCTTTTACAATTATGGGTACTTCTACTCTATTTCTTTTAAAGCATTGGATTGTTTTTAACCGCCGTATTGACGAGTTGCAGGCAGCTAATCTGGAATCCGAATTATCACAGCTTAAAAACCAGATAAATCCCCATTTCCTTTTTAATATGTTGAATAATGCATTGGTTTTGTTAAAAGAAAATAAAGGAAATGCTTCTCAGGTTTTACATGAGCTGGAAGGGTTTTTGCGATATCAAATTGAAAATGGAGCGAAAAAACAAATTTCGTTGGAAGCGGATATTCAGTTTCTGAAAGATTTTCTTAATCTGGAAAAAATAAGAAGGGATAATTTTGATTTTCGGTTCTCTGTAAATGGTGAAATCGGAAATGTTTTTGTGCCTCCTCTCATATTTATTCCCTTTATAGAAAATTCCGTGAAACATAGTCAGGATAATGAGCGGAGTTCGTATGTGGAAGTCCTGTTTTCTGTTTCCGGGAAAAATATATTATTTTGCTGTATCAACTCAAAACCTATATCGGAAGATCAATTCGATAATAGGGTAAGGGGGCTGGGCCTGAAAAATGTAAAGCGCAGGCTGGAGTTATTATTTCCGGATAAACATGTTCTTACGATAATCAAACAGGAAAAAAATTATGCTGTAAAATTACAACTTACATTATGAATTGTATTATTATTGATGATGAACCCCTTGCCCGGCGGGCTATAGAACTTCTGGTCGGAGAAAACAGTTTATTGAAACTTTCGGGAGTTTTTAACAGTGCGTCTGCTGCTTCTGCTTTTATGGACCAGAACCAGGTGGATCTTATTTTTCTGGATATTCAGATGCCAAAGGTGAACGGGCTTGAGTTTGCTCGTACGATTTCACCGGATACATTAATCATATTTACTACTGCTTATACGGAATATGCAGTAGAAAGTTATGAGCTGGACGCAGTTGATTATCTGGTTAAACCCGTAGAGCCGGCCCGGTTTCATAGAGCAGTCAGTAAAGCAATTGCATATCATGAGCTTTTACTGAAACAAAAAATAGCGCAGATTGAGGTAATGGAAGAAGATTATCTTTTTGTGAAATCCGACCGTCGTTATTATAAAGTAGAATATAAAAATATTCTTTTTATTGAAGGATTAAAAGATTATGCGATTATTCAACTGGAAAATAGCCGTATTATTACCCGTACAAGTCTGAAAAGCATCTGTGAAGATTTACCAAAAGACTGGTTTTACCGGATAAGTAAATCAAATATTGTGAATGGAAAAAGAATTCATTCTTTTGATAATAATGGTGTGTACATTCAGCAATATGAAATTACTATCGGAAATAGTTACCGGGATTCTTTCCTGAATAGCTTTTTTAAAAGAAAAAACAAGTAATGCTCGTTTCTCAATAAAAAAGCCGGATTTCCTGTAAATCCGGTTCTGTAAATCCGGTACTTTACTTACATCCGGCTTTCCTAAAGAGGAAATAAATCTAACATACATCTAAGACTTTTTCTGATTCTTTTTATTAAGCAACTTGTTTCGTCCGGATAATATTCATCTACTTACTTTGACTCTTTTACAGGATTGAAATATCCTGTTCGTTAATGATTATTTTTTTTCCTTTTATTTTCTGGTCATTGATAAAGGCACGTAGGTCATCGTCTGCTTCATAGAGCATGGCAAAGTCCATACAACCTGTATTTTCTTTCTCCGGAATATAATCACCCAGGCTGATTTTTCCCGGTTGATTACTTTTGATAATTTTTTTCAAATCGTCTGTTATTCTTTCAATTGTTTTCTGTCCTGTTAGTTCGTTTTCCATAATCTGTTTTGATTTTTATTCAGAATATAAAGCTGTTCATGTACGTTTTATTTCTTTATACTTAAAACAACATTTTTCCATTCTAAATAGTTGAGATAATATCAGGTATAAAAATATTTTTTAATTCTATTTAAAACATGGATAGGAAAGCCTGAAGAGGTCAAAAGTATTTTTTAATATTTTATTTTCTTTTTTCCTTTCTTTTTATTTCTAGGTTGTTTATAAAGGAAAAAGAAATAAGATGAAAAATGTACTGAATATAATCGTGCCGGTCTTGTTTTGCTTTCTGGTAGGATATACGGCCTCCCGGTTTCAGGCTAGTGCTATAGAAGAATGGTATCCCACTCTGAGTAAATCCCCGTTAACCCCTCCGGATAGTATTTTTCCTATTGCATGGAGTATATTATATCTTTTTATGGGTGTTTCTCTTGGCCTTATTCTTAATTCAGGAACTTCCAATAAATATTTTTTTATCATTGTATTTTCATTGCAATTGTTGTTTAATTTTTTATGGAGTATTTTGTTTTTTTCTTTGAATAATCCATTTCTAGGCATCATAGATATTGTAATTCTTGATTTCTTTGTCTTTATTTACTTGGTCGGTTCTTTCCGGGTTTCAAAAGCTGCTTTTATTCTTTTTCTTCTTTATTTACTATGGCTATTATTTGCTACTTATCTGAATGCATATATATTCCTGAATAATTAATAGAGAGTTCTTCCTGAACAATGAAAGGGATATGGTTTAAAATCTTTATCTTTGCAGCCTTTTTGCTATATAGATAAAGACTATGCATTTTACATTTTATAAAGATCAATATAAGCGGAGTTTACGTCTTGCCGCACCGGTTATGCTTGCACAGATGGGAGTTGTGCTGGTACAACTTTTCGATAATGCAATGGTGGGAAAGCTTGGTGCTTTGCCATTGGCTGCCGTTTCTTTCGGAGGCACAGTCTTTTTTATGGTTTTTATATTTGTAATGGGATTCACCTTGGCACTTACTCCTTTAGTGGGAGAACAATATGCCCGGCAGAAATATCCTAAGGTTGCTGCGTATTTTCAGAATTCTTTATTCTTATTTCCTTTAATCGGAATTATTTCCTGCCTTTTACAGTTTGCGCTGCTTTTTGTTATGTATCATTTGGGACAACCGGTTGAAGTGGTAGAAATGTCTATTCCTTATTATAAATATCTGGTCTGGTCTATTATTCCCTATATGATTTTCGGTTCTTTCAAACAATTTCTTGAAGGGGTAGGGAATACTACCGCAAATATGGTGATTATTCTGGTTTCCAATATGCTGAATATTTTATTTAACTGGTTATTAATATACGGAAACTGGGGATTTCCCCGTATGGAAGCTGCAGGAGCAGGTTTGGCTACACTTATTTCACGTATTTGTATGCCTGTTTTTGCTATTTTGTTTTTTATATGTAATAAGAAGTATAAGGAATTCTTTTATTATTTCCGCCGGGATTATTTCCGCTGGAAATATATTCGTTCTTTATTATCTGTCGGTTTACCTATTTCATCCCAGATGGTTATGGAAGGTGCGGCATTTGCTTTAACAACGATTATGATGGGATGGATTGGTACGATAGAAATTGCTGGAAACCAGATTGCATTAACTATTTCTAATTTTGCTTTTATGATTGTCGTAGGATTGAGTGCAGCTACAACAATCCGGATTAGTCATGAGTATGGAATGAAGAATTTTTACCAATTAAAGAGAGCAGCGTATGCTTCTTTTCATTTGACTTTTATTTGGAATACTTTTACAGCTCTTATGTTTATTATTTTCCGGGAACAGATTACAGGAATATTTACCGATGATCCGGAAGTAATAAAAATTGCATCCTATCTTCTTTTATTTGTGGCTGCTTTTCAGTTTTCAGATGGACTACAATCTATTGCAGTAGGTATTTTGCGGGGCATACAGGATGTAAAGCGAATTATGCTAATTGCTTTCTTTTCTTATATCGTGATTAATATTCCGGTCGGATACCTTTGTGCTTTTGTTTTAGGCTGGGGGCCGGGTGGGTTATGGATTGGCTTTATTTTCGGCTTGACTATCGCTGCGGTATTGCTTATCCTGCGGTTTCGGAAGCAGTACAACGTATTGAAGTTAAAAGCTGAAAATTAAGTAGTGCGAATGAAGACCTTTCGTGTGTTGAGATATCTTCCGCTTCTATTGACAAAAACCTATAGCATATTTAATAAAAAAAGAAGGATTAGAGACAAACTCTATATCCTTCTTTTTTGATATTAATTCTTACCTGTTAGTTACTTTAATCATTCAACAGGATTTCCATGATAGTAACGGCAGCTTTTGCAACACTTGTTCCGGGACCAAAGATGGCAGCAACACCGGATTTGTAAAGGAAATCATAATCCTGTGCCGGAATTACTCCACCGGCAATAACAATAATGTCTTCACGCCCCAGCTTTTTCAGTTCTTCAATTACCTGTGGAATCAGGGTTTTATGACCGGCTGCCAGAGAAGACACACCCATTACATGGACATCGTTTTCTACTGCTTGTTTTGCAGCTTCGGCAGGAGTCTGGAATAAAGGCCCCATATCCACATCGAATCCACAATCGGCATAGCCTGTGGCTACTACTTTTGCTCCACGGTCGTGTCCGTCCTGACCCATTTTCGCAATCATAATACGCGGACGACGTCCTTCTTTTTGTGCGAATTCTTCTGTTAATTCAGAAGCTTTTTGGAAATCCGCATCATTTTTTGTTTCTGAAGAATACACACCTGATATAGTTCTGATAGTTGCTTTATAACGACCTGCGACAGCTTCACAGGCATCTGATATTTCTCCCAGGGAAGCACGGACACGTGCTGCTTCTACGGCAAGTGCCAGTAAGTTCCCCTTGCCGGTTTTTGCACATTCGGTAATGGCTGCCAACGCTTTCTTAACTTCCTCTTCATTCCGGTTTGCACGTAATTCTTGTAAACGGGCAATCTGTTGTTCGCGTACTGCCGTATTATCAATTTCCAGAATGTCAATCGGATCTTCTTTTGCCAAGCGATATTTGTTTACCCCTACGATTGTCTGGTTACCGGAGTCTATACGAGCCTGTGTCCGGGCGGCTGCTTCTTCAATACGCATTTTAGGAATACCGGTTTCAATCGCGGCAGCCATACCTCCGAGTTTTTCCACTTCTTCGATAAGCGCCCAGGCTTTATCAACCAGTTCATTTGTCAGAGATTCTACATAGTAAGAGCCGGCCCATGGATCAATTTCTTTTGTCACACTGGTCTCTTCCTGAATATAAATCTGCGTATTACGGGCAATACGTGCAGAGAAGTCTGTCGGTAATGCAATTGCTTCATCAAGGGCATTTGTATGTAAGGATTGAGTATGTCCTAATGCTGCACCCATAGCTTCAATACAGGTACGCCCCACATTATTGAAAGGATCCTGTTCGGTTAATGACCATCCGGATGTCTGGGAGTGGGTACGCAATGCTAGTGATTTCGGATTTTTAGGATTGAATTGTTTTACAATTTTGGCCCACAGTAGCCGGGCTGCACGCATTTTTGCAATTTCCATGAAATGATTCATACCAATTGCCCAGAAGAAAGATAAACGTGGCGCAAAGGAATCAATGTCCATTCCGGCATTTACTCCGGCACGTAAATATTCCAATCCGTCTGCCAGGGTATAAGCCAACTCAATGTCTGCTGTAGCTCCGGCTTCCTGCATATGATATCCGGAAATAGAAATAGAATTGAACTTAGGCATATTCTTTGCTGTATATTCGAAGATATCAGCAATAATTTTCATGGAGAATTTAGGTGGATAAATATAGGTGTTCCGTACCATAAATTCTTTCAGAATATCATTCTGTATTGTACCGGCCATTTCCTCCAGTTTGGCTCCCTGTTCTAATCCGGCATTAATATAAAATGCCATTACCGGAAGTACTGCTCCGTTCATGGTCATGGAAACAGACATTTTATTCAACGGTATACCATCGAACAATACTTTCATATCTTCTACAGAACAAATCGATACACCGGCTTTTCCCACATCTCCGACTACTCTTTCGTGATCTGCATCATAGCCACGATGTGTGGCCAGGTCAAAAGCAACGGATAATCCTTTTTGTCCGGCTGCAAGGTTACGGCGGTAAAACGCATTGGATTCTTCTGCTGTAGAGAAGCCGGCGTACTGACGGATTGTCCATGGACGCATGGCATACATTCCGCTATAAGGACCACGTAAATAAGGAGGAATTCCGGCTGCATATTTTAAATGCTCCATTCCTTCCAGATCTTCTTTTGTATACATTTGTTTTACCGGAATCTGTTCTGCGGTAAGCCATGTATTTTCGGGTTGCAGGGATGACTGCCCGGCAACAAAATCTTCTATGTTTATATTTTTAAAATCAGGTTTCATTTTGTTAGATTGTTTGAACCAGGAATTCAAGATATAAGAT
>JAJQEC010000084.1:0-9116 GCA_021201815.1 Candidatus Azobacteroides sp.
ACATTTTTTGCTTCTTCCACTGTGCGTACAGGAAAACGTCCGATTCCAATATCCAGTCCGTCATTCTGTAATGACTTTCCTTCATCATCATCCAGAAACCCAAAATAATCATCTACTACGTACGAGGAAGTTTCTATTAAACTTGCGTCAGACTGATAGGTAAGAATTTTATTTCCGATTTCGGTTCCACTCCAGTCAGAATGAATAAGTTTATTGTCAAAGGTACCGTCACCGAAAAGTAGCAGATACTTCGGAAGTTCGTTTTCATCCCCTATTGCTTTTCCCCTGTCATAAAACATTTTCATTAACCATCGGTAAGCAGTGGCATCCGGAGTGCCGGAAGAGAACTCATTGTATATATCTTCTGTTTCTATGACATGTACTCTCAAGTTGTCATGATCACGGTGTAATTCGGCGATTCGTTCTGCCTGCTCTGTAAAGTCAGGATGGGTAATGATTACCATATCTGTCTGGGAAAGGGCATGCAGGTTCTGATTCTTTATTTCTCCGACAATTTCCGGTGTTGGGAATTGTCCTGACTTTGATAAGTCTACAGCAACAAATTCTTCCAGCACAGAAGCATCGGAAGTAAAAGACAGATTTGTCCCGGAAAGTCTGGTTTCCATTTGTGAAACCTTCTCTCCATCAGTTATATTCCATATTTTTATATGTTGGCTTGCATTTGCCAGCGTATATTTTGTAGCTACCTTGATGGCAGAGGTATCGCGAAAGAAGGTGTAAGCACCATAAGGCTGTAATTTCCTTTTAAAATTAAGCCGTATGAAGTTTAAGCGGGCATTTGTATGCCCGGCAGCTCCATAAGTTAAGTTTATGATATTTGTTTCCTGCTTTGCCTCACTCCAGCTTCCCCGTACTGTCAGTTCTTTTGCATATTCATATGAATTATTTACACTTGCATTCAGAGTTCCGGTCAAGGTATTTCCGGAATTTATATTTACTGACAAAGGTGTATTAACACTGGCTTTAGCAATAAAATTTACATTTATATATCCTTCATCATTCGTAATACCAGGAATAGAAAAAGTAAAATTCTGGCTTGTATTGTAGGAAAAATCCTCTCCGTAAAATTCTCTTCCTGTATGCCCGATATTAATCAGGTCTCTTTCATGCAATGCATAATCATCAAAAGTAAAAAGTTCCTGTGTAAATTCATCTTTAAAATCATTTACCGGCATTTTATTCGTACTTTCCTCGCTTTGTGTAAGAAAATAATACCCATAATCCGAATACGGATTGTTCGTATGAGTAAAATTTTCTTGTGAAGAAACGGAAGTGGTATGATTCCATTTCACAGGTCCTTTTGCATAAAAAAGAATATAACTGCTATTAGAATCTGCAGCTCCTTCTACCCATACATTTAACTTTGGTAAATCATCGGTTTTAGGCAAAGAAAAGTCTTCATTCAGCATCCAGCCTCCATACCCATATACCTGTACTTTAGCAGGATCGGAAAAACCCATCCTTTTTAATTCTTCATACGTCAATTTGTATATACCGGTTTCCGCTACCCTTATTTTTACCCATCGCCCTGTCGATAACACGGAGCTTGAAGCATAAGAATGTAAGCCGGTATTTCCCGAACGAGTAGAGAAAAGGAACTCTTCGGAAAATATGGGTAGAGAAAATATAAATGAAAAAAATATAAATATATGTTTAACGCTGAAAATATTCTTCATTTATTTGTTTATCTGTTTAAAACTCTTTCTTCTTTTTCTCTTCTTTCTTAGTAACAATAAGTAAGATAGAAGGATTAATCCTCATTTGAAAAACGGAATTTTTCTGTTAATAGTATCCACAAATAAAATTTATTTGCCTTCAAAGATAAGCTTGTTATTTTACAATAATTCGTCTTGCTTCTGTAATAGTGGTATTATTTTCTGTTTTTATAGTAGCTTTATAAACATATATTCCTGAATTTATATGGGTTATATCCCATTTGACAGGGAAGGAGCTGAGTATGTTTATATTTACTGTCTGGGTATTTGTCCAGACAGCCTTTCCGGAAAGATCATAGACTTCTATGGACATTTCCGCATCCTCATTTTCCGAAGAATTATTTTCTATAAAGAAAGAAACTTTCTTACTTGTAAAATCAGGAACAGCAATCAAATCAATCAAATTATTTGTTAATTCGAAATAAATTGTTTTTTCTGCCGAGTTATTCATTATATCCCATACTTTGAATTTCATGGAATGGGTTCCCCGGGATAAGTCTGCAGGCAATGGAAAAACAAACTTCCCTTTTTTAGGATTATTCAATTCATTTTCAAAAAACGCATTCAGGTTATAAACCTGATACATAGAGTTATCAAAAGTTAAAGAGACATTGTGTCCGATTCCGCTTCCCGAAATGTTGATTCCGCTTTCTTCATCTTCCACTTCAATAACCACCCTTGCATGTGGACTGACTATATCTCCATTTTGGAAAGAAACATCTCCGATATATAAAGAGTGAATTTGTGGAGGAACATTATCTTTCATGGCTTCCGTATCCGCAGTACCACCTACTTTAAATGCTGCGGAATGTCCGTGTGCATCTTTTTTATAATCATCGGATACGGCATATACATGAATTTTGCCAGCATCATAACTATAATTTATTTCTTTTGGCATAATAAAAGAAAGCGTAAACTTACTGTTTTTAACTTCTCCTTTGCCGATAAATAATAATTTGGATTGGCCATAAATATGTGTTGTATCTTTCACTTTAGTAGTGGAGTTTTCCCGGACTATATCTTGCAATAATTCTTTGGAATCATACAGGTTCATATATACGATACCGGAAAAATTTTCATCCGGTTCATTGTTTGCATTATTAATAAAACCACTTACTTCTACTTTTTCACCGGCTTCCAGTGTCGGACTGGCAGTACTTAAATTTATATTATTAATGGTGGTGATTTCTGCTTTTTGTTGAGGAAAAGCCAGTTTTAATGCCGGATCTCCCAGCAGCGTATAGCTTAGTTTGTTGACATCACTATTCATAAGGGCACTGGTTTTTGCCAGCCTGAAAACATCTCCTAATCTTAGATCCTTATCCATATAATATTCTGCCATGGCTCTGTTTAGCCTGAAATTAGAACTTGAATTTACGGTTCTTACAGTAGAAATAAGAGCGATTACCCCACCGTTCGGGTTTAAGAGCAGTTCTTCTCCTGTAGAGGTAATTTCCTGGTCATATCTGGAAAAACCACAGGTAAAAGTAAGGAACAGGGGCAATCTTTCATTCGTTAGATTTTTAGCAACTTCTTTCGATATAAGCGCTGTACCGGATAAAGAAGTCATACTGCCATGTCCCACATAATTCATTACCAATGTCCCTGCATTTATGCTATTTATAAATTCGTTGACAGCATCCGGGTATTGAGAGGAGATTTTTTTATAGGTTTCTACATAGATTTTATTTACAATATAGTCCTTATTTCTTCTTTCAAAATATTCACGGGCAATGGAGTCCGCCTGTTCCATGTGAAGGTAATCATCTCCATAATCTCCCACAATATTTATGGTGTTTCTCCATTGATCATATATATTATTTCTGGTATAATTAATAATTTTATCTACCGCTATTTGTGCTTCCCTTACCGTTTTAACAGGAATACGTCCTATTCCTACATTTATTCCATAAGAACTTATAGCGATATTATTTTGAGTATCTACCGTGTTATTATTATCATCCAGAAATCCGAAGTAGTCATCTGTTACATACGATTGATAGCCGTTATGTAAACTATTCAGCGACTGATATGTCAAGAGCCGTTTAGAACTAAATTCCGTTTCAATGCCCCTGTTGTCATAAATTCCGTCTCCGAATAAAAGAAGATACTGAGGAATGTCATTCTTTCCTGATGCAATTCCTCTGTCATAAAACATCTTCATAAACCAGCGATAAGCACTTGCATCAGGAGTGCCTGAGGAAAATTCGTTATATATTTCTTCCGCTGTTACCACATGATAAGTCAGGTTATCTTCTTCATAATGAAAGTTCCCTAATCGCGTAGCTTCTGCCAGGTAGTCACTATGAGTAATGATAATCATATCTGCCTGAGAAAGGTTGTGCAGATTCTGATTTTTAATTTCTCCTATAACTTCCGGAGTCAGGAAGTCTTCCGGAGAGGAAAAATCAATTGCTACATATTCTTGCAAAGAAGCATGTGCAGGAGATATAAAATAAGTTTTTCCTTCTTCCCGGAGAGTTTTAACTTCATATATATTTTCCGCATCTGTCACATTCCAGATAGAAATGTCTTCGGAAGTATCAAGAACGAATTTGCCTGATGTATTTATAGCAGATGTATTTCTGAACAAAGTATAAGTTCCGTACGGTTTTAATTCTCTGGAACAATTAATCCGGATATAATTCAGATAAGCATTTGCATGTCCTTGAGTACCATATATTACTTTCACCTCATTGCTTTCCTGCATGGTGTTTCTTTTCCAGATGGTAGAACTGGTAAGGCTACTTGCAAAATATTCTCCTCCTGTAACAGGTACTGTGGTATTTATGTGTAATGTATTATTAACTGAAACCTGGAGAGGGGTAGCAACACTGGTTTTGGCAATAAAGTCTATGCTTATTACTCCGTCCGTATCCTGTTTGATCCCGGGAATATCAAACGTAAATACTTGTTCCGTATTGTCGGTAAAAGATTCGCCGTAAAATTCTCTTCCGGTTTTTCCCAGATTTACAAGGTCCTGTTCATGGACATAATAGTCATTAAAATCAGAGAAAACATTTGTAAAAGACAGGGAATTATTATCCTTAATTTCCATTTCGATTGCTTCCGCATTACTTTCATACAAGAAGTAGTATCCATACTTAGAGTAAGGATTATTGGTGTGGATAAATTCACCTTTGGAGGAGTTATATTCCCATCTGGTAGTTCCTTTTCCATAAAAAAGAAAATAATCTCCCTCATTAAATATATTATCATCCCCTTTTTCCACCTGGATTCCTACCCGGGGGAGATCATTTATTCTGGGTTGATCTATTCTTTCGTCAAGTGGCCAGCCTCCGTATCCATAAAGTTGAACACGGGAAGGATTATTAAATCCCCAGGTTATCAGATCTTCATAAGTAATTTTGTATATTCCTGTTTCGGAAATACGTATTTTTACCCATTTTCCACTTGATAAGACAGAAGACTCAATGTCTGAATTGATAGAATGAGCAGACCGGTTGTCGGCATAAGAAAAAGAAATGAAACAAAAAACAGATAAAATTAAAGATGTAAAAAATTTCATGAGCCCTCTTTAATTAAGGTTATAAGAAAATTAAACGTTTTATTTTACATAGAAATCCAGGACTTTCTTTTCCTGAATATACCCTTCTATATGATCATTTATATTCACTTTGCCAACACCGGCACATGTACCTGTGAATATAAGATCACCGATTTTTAGTGTAAAAAACCGACTGATATATGAGATGATTTTATCTACACTGAAAATCATATTTTTCGTATTATCTTTTTGAACAATTTCAGCGTTTTTCATCAAGGTAAAATCTATTTCCTGAACTTTCTGAATCTCTTCTGAAGATAAAAAAGAACCGATGACTGCAGAATGATCGAATGCTTTGGATATTTCCCACGGATGCCCTTTTTCTTTTAACTCTTTCTGTAAATCTCGGGCAGTGAAATCCACACCAAGTGTTATTTCATTATAATACCTGTGAGCAAATTTTTCTGCAATATTTTTTCCTAACCGATTTATTTTCACAACTATTTCTGCTTCATATTGTACATCCTGAGAAAAATCAGGAATGAAAAACGGCTTCCCGTCTTTTAATAAAGCAGAATCAGGTTTCATAAACACAATAGGTTCCCTATTAGGAAACGGATAATTCATTTCTTTATTGTGCTCATGATAATTCCATCCAATGGCGAATATTTTCATGATACATACTTACTTCCGGTAGTTTTCCTATATGTCTTCTTGTGGGTTATTGTTTAGTAGGGATACAACTTATTCCAGTACAAAAATAGTTCTTTTTATTTTATTCCTTCCTTTTAATTTCAAAAACTTTCTTTATATTAAAGCTTTATAATTATTTTCTTCTATTTTTTTTAAAAATAATATGTAAATTTGCCCCATGGCTCTGAAACCGGTCAATATTATTTCTTTGCTGCTTGCCTGCCTTTATATTTACGGTGGGTCCGGCTTTTCATTGGCTGACTTTTGCTGCAGTGCATGCAAGGAAAAAGGAATTGAAATGCTACTGGCAGACGGGTGTCATCAGGAAGAAGAAACCGATTCCGCAGAAACATGTTGCACTTCTCATTCAGAAGAGGAAAATCCGGTGCCTTTTTCTGTTTGCAAACAACATTGCCATCATGTGGCACATTGTAATGTAACCAGTTACCAGGTCGATCTGGAGGATACGGTATATAAGTGCAAATGCCAGGTCCCGGTTTTTCAATTGGCTTATTTTATTCCGGAGCTTTCCTTACCGGATAATTTCTATCGGAATTTTACTTATAAAACTTTTATCGACCCACCTGTACTGATATATTCTTCAAGGGATATATTGGCCGAAAACTCTGTCCTTCTGATTTAAATATTTAATAATTTATTAGTCTTTTTTACATGCACAAAGAATTGTGTGTAAAGCATTTGTAATTATAAATTATTAAATATGAAAAATTTATTTTTAACACTGATATTTCTCAGTAATATCTTATATATTTCCTCACAAACAATTCCTGCAGATGGATTTGTGTTTGATAACGAAAACAATCCTGTAATAGGTGCCGGCATTTACCTGCCGTTCTCCAAAAACGGAGCAGTGACAGATGAAAAAGGGTATTTTAGCATCGATGTAACTCCTCAGGATACCCTATTGAATGTCACATATGTTGGATATGATACGCACCAGGTGCCGATTCATCGGCATCATGATCATATCCATACCATGCATATCACTCTGACAGATGGAATTGAGCTGGACGAGGTGGTGGTCAAAAGAAGAGCAATGAGTACGATTACCTCCAGTGTGAATCCCATAAATAGTCAGAAAATTACGTATGCGGAACTATGCCGGGCAGCCTGTTGCAGCCTGGCGGAAAGCTTTGAAACAAATCCGTCTGTGGATGTTTCCTACAGTGATGCTGCTACCGGAGCAAGACAAATTAAGCTGTTAGGATTGTCCGGAACATACGTGCAGATGCTGACGGAAAATTACCCGAACTTTCGTGGAGCGGCTTCTTTATACGGGCTGGATTATATCCCCGGACCCTGGATGGAAAGTATTCAGGTTTCTAAAGGTACTTCTTCCGTAAAAAACGGATACGAAGCACTCACGGGACAAATCAATGTGGAATATAAAAAACCGCAGACTTCCGATCCCCTCTCTCTGAACTTATTTGTAAGTGATGCCGGGAGATATGAGTTCAATGCGGATGGGGCGTATGCGTTGAATGATAACCTGTCCACCGGTTTACTTGCTCATTATTCCAATGAAAAGCGGACGCATGATGATAATGACGACGGTTTCCTGGATATTCCCAAACGGGAACAACTTAATTTGTTTAACCGTTGGAATTATATGACTGAAAATATTGTCTCCCAGGCCGGAGTAAAATATGTATATGAAAAAAGAGAAAGTGGACAGGATCCGCATTTGCATCTTCCTTATACTCCTTATCAGGTAGATATAAACACAAACAGGGTAGAAGCATTTGCAAAGAATGCTTATATCTTTGATGAAAAAAGCAGCATTGCTCTTATCCTGTCCGGTTCCCACCATAACATGGATGCCGGCTTCGGTGCATTAAACAAGATAGCAGGAGACAGTCTTACACTCTATGATGTAAAACAGAATAACTTGTATGCCAGCCTGATGTATGAAACCGAATTCAGCCACATGCATAAATTAAGTACAGGGCTGAGTTTTAATTATGACGGGTTTAAGGAAAAATGGAATGATCTTCCGCTCAATAGAAATGAATCAGTAACAGGCGCCTATGCACAGTATACATTGGATTGGCACGAAAGGCTGGTTTTGCTGGCAGGGATCAGAGCGGATTACTCGGATCGTTATGACTTTTTCGTTACTCCCCGTCTGCATGCAAAATTTGATGCTACTTCCTGGCTTCAACTAAGAGGATCGGTAGGAAAAGGGTTCAGAACGGCAAATATACTGGCAGAGAATAATTTCCTGTTTGCAAGCAGCCGTAAAATAAATGGAATCCTGAATGAACTGAATCAGGAAGAAGCCTGGAACTATGGGGTAAGTGCTATGTTTACCGTTCCTCTTTTCGGGAAAGACCTTATTCTGAATGCAGAATATTACTATACGGATTTTAAAAAACAGGTGGTGGTAGATATGGAAACAGACCCTCATGAAGTAAGTTTTTATAATCTTGACGGGAAGTCGTATGCAAAGAATTTTCAGGTAGAAGCCACCTATCCGTTTTTCGAAGGATTCAGCCTGACGGCTGCCTACCGTTTAACAGATTCTAAAACAACCTACCATGGTAAATTAATGGAAAAACCATTAACAAGTAAATACAAAGGCTTACTTACCGCTTCTTATAAAACACCGTTGGAAAAATGGCAGTTTGATTTTACTACTCAGTTTAACGGAGATGGAAGAATGCCAACGCCGGATGCCGAAAACCCTTTGTGGGAGGAACGGTTTAAAGCGTATACGATCTTTAATGCCCAGATTACCCGTTATTTCCGGAACTGGTCTGTGTATCTGGGAGGAGAAAACCTGAGTGATTTTACCCAGAGTAACCCGATCATTGCAGCGAATGATCCGTACTCACCTGACTTCGATTCTTCAATGATATGGGGACCTGTACATGGACGTAAATTCTATTTGGGGATAAGATTTAATTTAAATAAATAAATTTTTATCAAAACGGGACAAACAGATAAAGGGCCGGAATAATACGGAGTAACAAAACAGGGTTATCAGAAAGATAACCCTGTTTTTCGATATGCATCCATCCGTATCGCAACGCATATTATATTGAAAGCAAGAGAGCCGTGTGCTGAGGCAGCACGGCTAGTGATACGACGCCGCTCCGCGGCTTTGCAGACAGTATCGTCAATGTGCTAATATGCTAATATGCTAATGTGCCAATGTG
>JAJQEC010000084.1:9216-67160 GCA_021201815.1 Candidatus Azobacteroides sp.
TGCTAATATGCTAATGTGCCAATGTGATAATATGATAATTTGGAAATATCTTCCTATGTATATGGCCATCTCACACACAAGCCACGTAGTGGCGCCATGTTATTAGCCGTGGTGCCTCAGCCCACGGTATATAGCGTGCAGCCTCACCTCACGGCCCTTAAATTACCGACATTAAAAACAAAACAGGTGTTAAAGAACGAAGTTTTTAACACCTGCATTATTTAAATAGTAATTTTTTACAACTAAAATAGATGGCATCCATGGAAATATTTTTATTTTTGATGTTTTATTGTTATACCGTGAAAAACGTTTATCATTAGTTGACTGTCAGAAGCAGCCATGTGGAAGGTTTATTCCGTTTGAATAAAGAACATGGAAGTTTCCGGTCATTAAGAGGAATATAAATATATGAAAAGATATGTATTGTTTTTGCTCACTTCCCTGTTGCTGTTTACAGGTTTTTATGGAACTGTATTTGCCCAGGAAGAAATAGTAGAAGTGGAAGCTGCTCCTGTTGTTACGGTTGCCACAGAAGATGTGGGAATCCCCTCCGGAGAAAACTGGCATACGGCCATTAAAGCCAGATTCATAGAAGGAAATGCCTTCTTTATGAGTTTCATTGCCATTGTTTTTATCATTGGACTGGCATTTTGTTTTGAAAGGATTATTTATCTGAATTTATCCGAGATAGATACCAATAAATTTGTCCGTTCCATATCGGATGCGGTAGAAGCGGATAATATAGAAAAAGCATTGGCAATCTGTGAGGAAACAAGAGGACCGGTAGCTTCGATCTATTATGAAGGACTTTCCAGAATAGATGAAGGAATAGAGGTCGTAGAAAAATCCGTTATCGCAGCCGGAGGGGTACAAACCGGATGGCTGGAGAAAGGGCTTTCCTGGATCTCCCTGTTTATTGCTATTGCTCCATCATTAGGATTTCTTGGTACTGTAATCGGGATGATTCAGGCTTTTGAAGATATTCAGTCAGCAGAAGAGATGAACGCTGCGATTGTAGCCGGAGGTATGAAAATAGCTTTAATAACCACTGTGGGAGGGCTCATTGTCGGATTGATATTACAGATATTTTATAACTATATTCTTTCCAAAATTGAGAATATATTAAATAAAATGGAAGATGCCACTCTTTCATTGCTGGATATTGTAGTCCGTTATCAGGTAAATAAGAAAGGAAAAAAATGAAACTGGAAAAAATATCATCTCTGTGCCTTTATGGGATGTTGGGAGTTACGGTTATTATCATTGCTCTTTTCTACCTGGGAGGAACCGGAATCACTCCGGAAGGGGATTCCGAACCTGTTTGTACCGGGCTTCTTCTTAACTGGATGTACGGTTTGCTGGGAGGAGTATTTGCAGTAATTACGACTTTCTTTTTTGTAACTTCCTTCCATACCTTTAAAAGGAATCCGCATACTTTCTGGCGAAACTTCTTTGTCTTTTTCGGAATCGTTGTACTTCTTGCCGTTACCTGGTTTACAGGAAGCGGAGAACCTTTGCAAATGGGTAATTACAGAGGGACAGGAAACGTATACTTCTGGCTGAAAACAGCCGATATGTTCCTGTATGCGATTTATATAATGCTTGGATTAATTATTTTGCTCCTTGCCGGTATAAATATTTATCATATCAGGAAGAAATAATGAGGTTGAAAAGAAGGATACCCGAAGTAAATTCCAGTTCTTCAGCGGATGTGGCCTTTCTGCTGCTGGTATTCTTCCTGCTGGCATCTTCTCCGGATAAAGAAAAAACCTTGTTGCAGCAATTACCGGAAAAAAAAGAAACACCCGATAAGCCCAGGGATATTAAAGAACGGGACGTTTTTAAAATTGCTTTACTGGCAGATAACAGTCTTATATATGAGGAAGAAAGAATAACCCGGGAAGAACTGAAAGGGTTAGCCAAACTATTTATTACCAACCCGGAAGATAATATGTATTTGCCGGAAAAATTTCCGGAAGAAATTCCTTTTTTCGGTGAATATCATGTAACCAGAAACCATATATTTATCCTGGAAGTCAGCAGGGAAGCTTCTTATCAATCCTATATCGATGTACAGAATGAGATTATCGCTGCCTACAATGAAGCTAGAAATGATCTTTCCCGTGCCAGATGGAAGAAGGAATATATCCTGTTATCTCCGGAAGAACGAAAGGCCATTCAGCAGATTTATCCCTATAAAATAGCTGAAAAAGAAATAGAAGAAGAGGAAGGAGGAAAAGCATGAGCCGGTTCAGGAAAACAGGAAAACGAGAAGTACCTTCGTTAAGTACGGCTTCTCTTCCGGACCTGATCTTTACGATCTTGTTCTTTTTTATGATTACCAGTAACCTCAAAGACAGGCCGGCAAAAATGAAAATAGACCTCCCCGAAGCTACACAGGCAGAGGAAAAGGTAGAGGAGGGACAGGAAATGATTATATATATAGGAAAAGGAATGACCGGGAATAACGGAGCGCACCCGGAAAAAAACGTGTTGCAGGTCGACAATGACTGGGTCAGTGTGGAAAACTTACCCGGATTTATTCATGCCAATTACCTGGACAAAGGGAGGAAAGATATAAATGTAACCATACAGGCCGATAAGTCTACTTCTATGGGACTGATTAATGATATAAAAAAAATCTTGCACGAAGAGGGAATCCGAAAAATACAATACGTAGCTCTTCCCTAATATTTTTTGCGAATGGAAATCGTGTAGGACTTCTTTAGTAAATGTAAATAGTTATAATAATTAAAATAAAATGCGAATCGCTTCTCTCTCTGTTTTTTTATTGCTTTTTTCTATCTCTTTGTTTGCGGATGAGGTGGAAAAACTGATTAATCAATCCTTTGACTGCATTGAAGAAGGAGATTACGATTGTGCAGAAGATGCATTAAAAGCTGTCTTACGGCAAGATCCTGCGAATCCCCGTAACGGACTTTTACTGGCCAATCTTTCAAATGTTCAGTTGTCCCAGGGGAAAAAGGAAGAAGCCATGCTTACCTTGCATGCCGCTATCAATTCCCTTCCGCAGGTTCCTTTTCTCAGAATAACCAGGGCTACCCTGTATATGCAGATAGATAGCATTGATGCTGCACTGGAAGATTATCAGGAAGTGCTGAAGATAGATCCGTTTAATGAAGATGCCTTGTATTCGGCGGGATTAATTTATCTGCAGACGGAAGACACATTGTCTGCAAAGAAATATTTTGATACATTGCTGGAAAAAGACCCTGCCAGCACAAAAGGGAGAGCCGGATATGGTGCCTTGTTACTGAAAGCAGAAAATTATTCAACGGCGGAAACTATTTTTACGGATATCCTCAGCAAAGATCCGGAATATTATTTTGTATATATGCAACGTGCAATCGCTAATTTTATGCTGAATAAGAACGCAAAAGCACTGGAAGATGTAAATAAATATCTTTCCAAATATCCACATGATGAGCATGCTTATTTCCTCCGGGGGAAAATAAAATTGTCCCAATGGGAAAAGAAATCGGCTTATGAGGATTTCCAGCACGCAAAACGCCTTGGGTATGATGAAAAGGAAATCTCTAAAATGATCGATAATATAAAATAATAACGTAACCGTTAAGAGAAAGGAATCACAAAACCATCTTATTCCTTGTCGAATGGATGAAAAATGTGAATTTCCGGCTCTTGAATCTTGAATCTGAAAAAATGAGTGAAAACATGAGCTTAGAAACCCTGTGTGTACAGGGTGGCTGGAATCCCAAAAAAGGAGAACCCAGAGTATTGCCTATTTATCAGAGTACCACATTCAGGTATGAAACCAGTGACCAGATGGCCAGGCTATTTGACCTGAAAGATTCCGGATATTTTTATACCCGGCTGCAAAACCCGACCAATGATGCGGTGGCTGCTAAAATTGCAGCGCTTGAAGGAGGGGTGGCAGCCATGTTGATTTCTTCCGGACAGGCCGCCTCTTTTTATTCCATTTTTAATATCTGTGAAGCCGGTGACCATTTTGTAAGTGCTTCCGCTATTTATGGCGGTACCTTTAACCTCTTTGCCGTAACCATGAAAAAACTCAGCATTGAAGTAAGTTTTGTGGACCAGGATGCCGACGAAGCGGAAATTGCAAAAGCTTTCCGTCCGAATACGAAGGCGTTATTTGCCGAAACTATCGCCAATCCTATCCTGAAAGTACTGGACATTGAAAAGTTTGCTCACATTGCGCATACACATAACGTACCGCTGATTGTTGATAATACATTTGCGACTCCCATCAATTGCCGTCCGTTTGAATTCGGAGCTGATATTGTCATCCATTCTACAACTAAATATATGGATGGACATGCTACCAGTGTAGGGGGATGTATTGTGGACAGCGGTAATTTTGACTGGGAAGCTCATGAGGATAAATTTCCGGGTTTAACACAACCGGACCCTTCTTATCATGGCTTGGCTTACAGCTCTTCTTTCGGGAAAGGAGCATATATTACCAAAGCAACCGTGCAGTTAATGCGTGATCTCGGTTCTATTCCTTCTCCGCAGAATGCATTCCTGTTGAATATCGGATTGGAAACCCTGCATCTCCGTGTTCCACGCCATTGTGAAAATGCGCAGAAAGTAGCGGAGTTTCTGGAAAAAAATGAAAAAGTTGCCTGGGTAAATTACAGTGGCCTTCCTTCCAATAAATATTACGCACTTGCCCGGAAACAATTTAAGAACGGACATTCCTGCGGAGTCGTTACTTTCGGATTGAAAGGGGGAAGGGAAGAATCCCTGCGTTTTATTGATAGCCTTAAGCTGGCTGCTATTGTCACCCATGTGGCAGATGCCCGGACCTGTGTTCTGCATCCGGCAAGCCATACACACCGGCAACTCTCGGATGAACAGTTAATTGCCGCCGGGGTGCAACCTGACCTCATCCGTTTTTCCGTTGGCATAGAAGACCCGACCGATATTATTTCCGATATCCGGCAGGCTCTCGAAAAAATATAGCATCATAAAAACTAAAGGATAATAGGAAGACAAGACAAAATGTCAAGAACGTTATCCTTTAGTTTTTACTTTCTTCCTTATAAATACAAATCTGATTCCGGCTTTCCGAAAGAGAAATATTCGGAAGGGGTATAGCCTGTTAATGCTTTGAATTCATGAATCATGTGGGATTGATCGTAATAACCACAGTCATACGCCAATGCTGTCAGGCTTTCTGATTTCTGCAATGCTTTCCGGGCAAGTGCATGCTGGAAGCGGGCCACCCGTGCAAATTGTTTTGGTGAAATCCCGACTGTTGAGGAAAAAATCCGTTCATACTGTTTCCGGCTTAAACAACTGGAAGAAGCGAGCGCATTAACCGATGAGTTGCCGCCTGTTCGGGTAAGCAGCTCAATGGAATGATGGATTCTTTTCAGGTTGTCTTTTTTATTTTCCTTTTTATGCAGCAATTTATATAAAAAGGATTCTATTAATAATACCTTTTCATGGAAAGAATGGCTTGCCGCCAGTTGATCTTCCAGTTGATTCGCATCATTTTTCAGCAAAAACCGCAACGGGATATTCTTATTATAAAATTCAGTGGCCGGAAGATCAAAAAACGCTTTTAATCCTTCCGGTCGGAATAAGACGGAAAAAACGGAAAATCCGGCGGAAAATTCAAGGTCCAGAAACGAAGACTTATGGCCACATAACAGCATATTATCTTCAATAGGTATGTCTTTATCAAGAGAAACCGGTTTATTGCCAAAGTAAAAAATAAGTTCCGGTAATCCACTGGGCACGGTGCGGTAGGAATAGCTTTCCTTAAAATCATAGTTCTCCATCCCCCAGTATTTTTTTACATATGGGGCCAGTTCTCCGGAAGGATACGAAAAAGAATAGTCCATAAAGAATTAAAAATAAGAAGTAAAAGTAATAAATAAACTTTATTTTTCCTTTTACTTCTTATCTCATTGTTGTTAATTATCGCTATAAAGTCCTACTTTATTTCCTTCCGAATCAATAAATAATCCGAAATAACCCCTGCCTTCCACTTCTATTTTCGTTTTTGGCATGATCTGCTTTCCTCCCAAAAGGGAAATCTGTTGAAATGCTTTCTCCATGTCTTTTACTTCAAGACTAACAATAGTTCCCTGTGGGGAAGGTTCATATCCCGAAGCCTGAAACAAAGCACCCTCACCGGTCGGAAAGCATGCCATTTTTTCTGTTTCACATTCAAACACTTCCAGTTGCATGTCAAATACGGTACTGTAAAACTTCACCGCTCTGTCCATATCCGATACAGGAATCTCTACCCACGAAATTAATTTTTTCATTGTTGTACTTTTTTTAATTAAATATAAAATTGACGCAACAAAGATAGAGACTGATAAATGCTGCAAATTGGAAAAATGCGTCATATTGTAAGATGGAAAGAGCAACCTAAAAATTTGACACGACAAAGACCGGCAACTTTTTGCCGGCTATCCTTATAAGAAAGAAAAATTGATCCTGAAACAGACTTTTGCTTTTCTTTTTGATTCGTTCTTTTTTATATTATACGGATTATCAGTTACATACCCATGTGAAATTTGTTTTTAATTAAGAAAAACACTTTTTATACACTATTTTTTCCTGATAGTAGCCCATGAATATATTAGTATATTATTTGCTTTATTTATGTAAAGTTAGTTATTTAACTAATACGGGATAGTTGACTAACGATGTTAAAAAAAAGGCACAACTAATACGGGATAGTTATGCAATTTTGACTAAAAAAACGGCCTTTTTGCCGTATTAGTTAACCAACTATCCCGTATTAGTTGGCCGGTTTTTAAAAATAAAAAAACAATTCCCGGCAGAAAGTTAACCCGCTTCTGCCGGAAATTGAGTTCTACTTAGTATTGTTCCCGTTCGGCTTTTCTGCTTTCTTCGCGGGTTTTTACAGAAACTACCTGCTCAAAGTCCAGGTCTTGGAGGCTGGGTTTGAGCATCTTCCCGGGCCGGAATTGAATCCGGGCTTTCCGGATATATAGCCGGGGAGATTGTACAAGAGCCTCATAAGAAACCGCTCCGTCACTGGAGAGTTGGTACTGGAAACTACCAAAGTCCCCCAGGTCTACCATATCTCCATCCGAAAGGTGGTCTTTTATGTTGGCTATCAGGCCATGTAATACACTCAGGATATCATTTTCTTCAAGGGCACTTCTACCCCCGAGTTCTCTGGCTATCCTTTTCAAATCGATTTTTTCCCTGATCTGTGCTCTGGTATAAAAACGGGAAACTTCTTCCGGTTTTAATGGGTTACGCAACTGCGCAACAGAGTATTTTATACTCATAAATTCTTTTTTTAATTGATTAATACTGTAAAAATACAATGAGAAAATACATGCAACTCCAGCATGCAGGGGCATTTTCTTAGCGAACGTTCTATTTAAACCAAGAGAAATGAATATATAGTGTGCCGTAGTGTCCATCAATAAAGACAGGACACATACGGTGAAGAATGTAAAAAGCGGCAATAGAAGTAAGATGGTATTGTAATCCATATTATTATTGTTTTATTTGCACAAATATACAATCATAAACTGCAAATTCCAAATTTTTTTTTACTGTTTTTTATTAAGTATTTTACTTTTATTTTTAGGGATAGGAAATAGAAGGCATCGAACAGCGTGACAGTAAATCTGTTTACTCTATTTTGCATAAGAGGAATGAGAAATAAAAGAGAGATCGGAAAAGCCGGGGCAATATTATAAGTCGGATGATTAACGAGCTTATCCGGAATACAGAGAAAAGGAAGCAGTTAAAAGCGGTCTGGTCTGTGTATAGCCTCATTATCTGTTTAATGGCAGATTAGAGCTTACAGGTATCATTTGTGATACTAAAAAGGCAAAAGGAGGAAATACTATATTTGCCACCTTTTGCCTTTTGTGTCTACGTTATTTCCTGATATTTATTGATATATTCTCACATAATCTATGATGTATGTTTGTGGCAATCGGGTAAGGTCTATTCCTTCTCTTCCTCCCCATCCGCCACCGAAAGCAGCATTCAGGATGAGATAAAAAGGCTGGTCATACGGCCAGGCTTCCCATCCGTCTTCTGTTTTGTCTACGGAAAATTGTTTTACACCATCCAGATACCATTCGATCCGGTCTTTATGCCATTCCAGACCGTATATATGGAAATCCGTATGGCAGGTGGGACAGGCTACGGAATGGTTTTTCTGATTATCTTTCATGTGGTTATATTTATCGGAATGTATGGCATAATGAATCTTATCGGGTTCATACCCCACATGTTCCAGGATATCTATTTCCCCGCTATCGGGCCAGTCTCCGTACACATTTCCTGCCGGCATCATCCATATGGCCGGCCATGTGCCGGGAGAAGCCGGAAGTTTTGCCCGGACTTCTACTTTACAGTATTTCCATTCGTTTTTCCCTTGTGTATGGATACTGGCCGAAGTAACCGGACGGATTTCTCCGTTAATAAACGTACTGTCATTCCGAATTACCAGATGCAGGTATCCATCCTTCATGTAACAGTTCTCCGGCCTTGCCACAGTATAATACTGCTTTTCGCCATTCCTTACGTATCCTTCTTCATATTTCCATACAGATGGATCGGGTAATCCTTCCCCATTGAAGTCATCTTCAAAGACAAGGGTTGTGAAAGCCTGTTGTGAATAAGTAAGAAATGAAAACAGACAGAATAAAATAAGTAAAGGTGCTTTTTTCATTGATTTAAATATATATGATTAAGGTATTAATTGAAAATAATTGAAATCAAAATCTCCTTTTTCTATATAAATACGTATTTTGTTCTCCCCCTTCATAAGCCGGATAGTACGAATTTCGCTGGTATACCATTTTTTTTCCGGGTTTTCCGGTAAAGCAACCGTAGGAGTCCGTTGTTCGTTTATGGTGAAATAAAATTCTCCCGAAGAAGCCGTAGTCGTACGGATTTTCAGGTTATATATTCCTTCTTTATCCGTATATATCGTATACTGTATCCATTCGCCGGGTTCCGTATAACTGACACAATACCTATTTGTTATCTCGTCTTCACAGGAAATAATATCTACGCCGTCGTTGCGGTACAATCCTCCTCGGTTTCCGGGGACAGCAGAGTCCGTAGAAGACCGGTAATTGGCAGAATCATTATCATGATAAGCATAGCCACTCCGGCCCATGTCATAGTCGGTTGCGAAAACTGTCAACGGTTGTCCGTCTTTCAGGAAATGATTTCTGAATGGAATGGTTTCGGTTGTCCTTACCTGCCGGAACAATGCGTCTATATAGTCTTTATGGAAGAGGGTGTTTTCTATTTTATAATTTTCCGTTAGTCGGGTAAATGTCTTTAACGCTTCTTCTTTTGACGGTTTATTATCTCCGGTTTCCCAGTAATGCTTCACTTTTTCATATCCTTCCGGAGATTTTATTTCCATCGGGCAGGCCAGCCCCATTCTTTTATAGGTCCACCAGCACCAGCCAATATTATTCTCTTCCATTAAGCGAATGGCATCGGTAAACCATACTGTGGAGTTTTCTCCCGATTCACTCAACCATAAAGGAGCATGCTGCTCTTCCCGATAGGCCAGCATTCTTTCAATAGATTCCTTATCATTGTAATTCCAGTACTTATGGAAGCTGATAACCATATTGTCATCCCAAAGGGGAAATATCCCCTGATAATTATTGCCCCAGCAGTTTCCGGAAATAATAATCATGTGTTTGTTATCTATCTCCCTGATGGCTTTTGTAATCTCTACCATTAATTCCCTAAGCGGTTCGTTGAGTTCTTCTTTGCAACCGTTTTTATCCTCCGTATCCTGAAAGCCGTAATTGGGTTCATTGATAATATCATACCCACCGACCCACTCGCTGTTGACATACCGTTTCGCCAGTTCCTGCCATAATGCAATGGTTTTTTTCTTGTTTTCCACATCATTCCATAACCGTATTTCCGAAGCATCGGAAATAGCAACATCATTTCCCTGTCCACCGGGTGCCGCATGTAAATCCAGAAACAGGTAGAGCTGATTTGCTTCACACCAGGATAGTAAGCTATCGGTTAGTTGAAATCCTTTTTCCAGCCAGGTATTTTTCCCTTTCACAGGTTCCTGTTCTACCGGAAGGGTAAAGATATTATAATGCATAGGGAAACGAATGGAGTTGAAGCCCCAGGCAGCTAAAGAGTCGATGTCCTTTTTTGTAACTCCGTTATTTATCCAGTTTTCATAAAATAGGGCTGTTTCTTTTTCCCCTATTACATCGGTGATTTTGCTTTTTATCTCCTGTTGTGTTCGTGCAATACCGGATAACCCCAGCATATAAGGCTCCTGCAATACCCAGCCTCCTAACCCTATTCCACGAAGCAGGACCGGTCCACGGTCATTTATAATTTCTTTTCCTTGTGTTCGTAAATATCCGGAAGCAGACAGTTGTAATGAACATACAAGACTAGCTGAAAAAAGCATTAATTTGAATAACTGAGAAAGAACGGCGTATTTCATATCTTTGTTTTTAATAGAATTTCCGATAGGTATAGTTTTTCTTTTTGCATTTATCATCCTGAGTAAAACCTGAATTTCCGGTTATCTTTTCGCAGGTAAATCTTACTCCGCAAGAGATAGGATTCCATATTTCCTGATTGATATTACTGACTTTTCGTTCTTTTATGAATAGTCACTTCCTATCTTTGGAAAGGTACTAGCTGTTTTTCCGGATGCAAAAAAAGCATAAAATCAAATACATATTTTATATTGCGACAAAATAAACAATGTTTGCAACATTTTTACAACTATCAGGAAGAAAAAAGATAAAAAACAGGAAAGAAGCGGATACACAAAAGCCAGGTAAGTTATCAGAAACATCCGTTCAGAAAGGTAAGGTTTCTGAACGGGGAACGGCTCCTTTTATGTGAACCCGTTTTTTATTTCTTTTTTACCCGGCTTGTCTTATGTGCGTTTTACTATTCAGGCGGTCTGTCTTTTGGCTTTTCTCCTTGCCAGCAGCAGGAAGCTTACGGTGAAGAAAAGCAAAGAGGTTATTTCCAGCCTGCTATTATTGAGCGGCAGGATCTTCTGCGGCGTATCCTTCTCGCCGATACCGGGCGGCGGTGCATTGAGTTCCCCTTCGGTGTCTTTCCCCATGCCCGTGTCAAAAGGGTTTTCCCTGGCCCCGGCAAAAATCCCGGAAGCGCTTTTGCTTGTGTGGCTTCCTGTGTCAAATACCGTGCTGCCATAGGCCGGCTGGCTTTTTGCGGTTTCCTGCCGGCCCCATGCCGGGTAAAGGGCAGGGGACAGCAGAAGTAGGGCAAGGAGCAGGACAATGAGTTTTCCCTTATATATAATGTGTACCTTCATTTCTTTGTTGCTTTAGCTGTTTTTTATCAGTGGATCTTTGCATTCACCTGCTGCCCGTTCCCAGCCTTTGCCTTGAGCAGGTAGAGCCCCTTTGGAAGCCGGTGCATTGCGAACCCCTGTGTGCCCTGCAGGGAAAGCACTACCTTTCCTGAGAGGTCATACACCATGGCATTTACCATCTCAGAAAAAGAGACATACCCGTTTCCGTAAGCGTACCCGGGTTTTCCCTCCTCTTCTTCATTAATGGAAGATGGGATTCCCTGGTCATCGGTCCAGATGTAAATCCCCCAGATGGATACATCGGTGGAGGAGTTATAGAACACATCCTTTCCCAGGTTGGGGAAGGAGGGGTTGGAGGAAATCCTGATGTATCGTGCCCCGGGTGTTTGTATCTTATCCGTATCGTCGAAGGAGGTGCCCAGGGAACAGTACTGGGCGAAATAAAGGGGCGTGTCCTCCTCCATCCATGAATCCAGCGGGACGATGAAGTCTTCCTCCTGGTCCGTTGTGGTACTGTATCCGTAGGTAAGCACCTGCTGCCCCGGCACGTTGTACCATCCCCGGAAGGCTACATGGGTAATGGTTGCCGTACCCAGGTTCTCTACCTGTATGCAGGAATAATTCTGTGGCTGTGACGTGCGGTAGGCCAGCCGTACGACCGTGCTTTCCAGTGCCCCGTCGCATGTGACCCCCTGTGCGGGGGAAAAGGAGGTGGTGGAACCATCCCCTGCCTCCAGCAGGGTGAGGCGCACCTTATTGGCCGTTCCTGAAGAAAAGGTATTTGTCCCTTCCAGGAAGCTTTCGTGCGTAAAGTTTGTGATCACCATATTGGCATCCGAAAGCTCGGCCTGTGCCATAAGGCCTGTGCATAAGGCCGGGAAGATTCCCAGCACCATCATCATGTACTTCTTTTTCATTTTTATTCTGTTTTTATTTATGGGTGTTACCTGTTTTAGCGGTGGCCTGTAAGCCATCCCCGGTTTGTTTTATTTACTTTTTACTTTCTACTTTTTACCTTTTACCTTTTACCTTACATAGACCTTTATGGTCCTTTCCGACTGCTGTGTCTTAGCCCTAAGGATATACATCCCTTCCTGCTGTAGCGGGATCTCAGCCCTGAAGGCATTGGGGGCCGGAAGAGCTTTTACCAGCCTTCCCTGCAAATCAAAGAGCGCCACCTCTTTGAGTGGCATGCCGTCCACACTGATCACCTGCAGGCTGCCATCGCGGCAGTAAGCCTCAATGCCGGTAGATGGCTCCGGTGAGCGTAGCGGCTGGTTATGGGTTACCACCGGCACGAAGGAAAGTAGGAAGCGGTCGGTGAGGAAAAGCTCCCCGTCCTGCTTTTCAAACTCATAGTACGGGTATACCCTTAGGTTCACCTGCCGGGGCTTGTCCGGGGCCAGGTCGGTGAGGTAGATCTCATATCCGGGGGCAAAGCGGTTGGTTGCTCCAACGTCCAGGCGTATGCTTCCCTTCTGGGAGGTACGTATTCCCAGGTAAAAGGGGCCATCATCCAGCTTATCCACATGGCAGATATCCTTGTAATCCCCCTTGTTGTCTACCAGGAAGACAGACACCGGGAGGGTGGCATCCTCCATAAATACTTTTGGTATCCCGCTGTACTGCCCCTTTTGCATCCCTGCTGCATGGTAAGCCAGGATGGTTTTGTTTGCCTGCCCCTCTTTTGAGAGGGTAATGGGTAGCAGGTTGGGTGGCAGGTATCTGCCGGCTGATTTGAGTTCGACCTGCGGGGCTGTGGTGGTCATAGAAGAAAAGGCGGATAAGGAGCTGAACACCCCACGGGATTCTACCAGCACGGACTGCATGGGTGCAATGCCGGCAGTGAGGTTGCTTCCGGTGGAAGCCCCAGTTTGCAGGTCATAGGATATGAAGTTGCCGTCGGTGGCATCCAGTACCTTGTAATAGGGCTCGATAAGGGCCGCATTATGGGAATAGAATTCCTGAAAGTCCAGCACGGACATAAAGGGGTTTCCCAGGATGAGCATCTCCCCGGGTGCCGTTGCCTTTGCTTCCAGGGTGATTTCCCCGGAGGCAGGGTTTCGGTTTGCCTCGTAGATGAAGCGGTGCTCCTGTGTGCGCTCAATGGGTACGCGGAAGTTGAAGCGGCAGTTTGTCCCGTAGACATTGTAGTAGGGATCTTTCTTAGGGAAGGAAAAGAAGATGCTGTCGTGCACCGTTACATCGGGCTGCTTGTCATCCACCCATAGGGAGAAGCCCAGGCCTGGAGCCATGGCAACGTCGGGGTTGTGGAAGGTTCCGGTCCAGTCGGCGGCCACGTAATGGCCCGAATGTGGGTTGGTAGCCCCGAAAAGGCGGGTGTAGGCAAACACATCGTCATCGCACGGGTTGGGGTCATGCACGTAAAAATCACCCGGGTAGAAATGCCGTAGCGGTGCCGATAGCATGTACCATCGGTTTGAGAGCAGGGCGAGGTTCACATAAGCGGCCGTATAGTGCAGGCTGTCCGGGTGTGCCAGTTGCCCGCCGTGCTCGAAGGAGATGTGGTTGCACTCGCTTGCCGGATAGTAGTCATAACTTGTTTTTGAAGGACTTAAATCAGGGAAGTTATCCACGATGTCCGGGATGAGCACGTTTGTGCAATGGCGCGGCACGTTGCTCCTTGGGTAAAGCTGTTGCCTTGGGTTGTGCCAGTTCTCCGGGTTGTGCCAGTCCTGGTCCTGTGCCATCCCGGTCCATACCAGGGTGTCTGGGAATAGGTACACATCCACGGTATCGAGCTTTGAGGTGAGCACCTGGCTGCTGCCTTTGTCCCATACCTGTATGAAGTACTGCTGCCGCACGCTGTTGTCCTTGCATACCACCATCTCATCGCCCTTCCAGATGGCCTCCGCTGTGGAGGCGGGTGTGGGTGTGTCATACCAGTAGTAGTCATACACCCCCTGTGGGTATATCTTTACCACCTCACAGGTTTCAGGGTCCATGGGGTCGCTCTCGCACATGACATGCTCGCCGTAGCTGACAGAGATGTTGCTGCTCACGTTGTTGTAATAGCGGCACTCCTGCTGGTGCATGGGGAAGGACTGGGTGGCATCATCCCAGTTCAGTCGTACCTCCCATGCGGTATAGTGTGGCACGGCAGCCAGTTTGGCGGCAATGCCGGGTATCTCGTAGCTGAAAAGCTCCACGATGCCTTCTTTTATACTTACCGAAGGGAAGGTTTGCTGATGGATAAGGTATTCGCCGATGGGGTCCTGGCTGCCATCGAGCAGGTACGTGGAAACCTGCAGGTCATTGGCATAGGTTGTATTTCCCATGTTGTTGACGGCAATGGAGACATCGATCCTGTCTGCCGTGGCATCCCAGAGCAGGCTTGTGCGGTAGTTTTTATCGAAATAAATGTCGGGCCCTTCAAAGAGTGTTTCCCCTTCGTCATTAAGGTCAGTTACCTGCTGCAGGAAATGGTTGAATGGCTTGGTACGGCGTGTGCCGTCCTTGCTGACAAATTCGGTGGCCGGGTTGAGCGGGTATTGTGGTACGGTGAGGTCCTGGTTGATATACACCGGGTTATAGGCATGCTGGTTGTTGACATAGCGGCAGGCGGCCCAGGTATTGGCAGGGTGGGAAAAGCGCATTAAGCGTATCCCGGCGCTACCGCCTTCTTCTATTAATGCTCCTGAGACAATAATATCGGCATGCCCGTCCTTATCCACATCCACAATAACCGAGTATTCGGTATGGGTTCCTGACAAGCAATCAATCTTGATTCTGTCCTGTCCGTTTTTATCCAGAATCCTCAGATGGGTCTCATCGCGGTAAATAAGCTCCACTTCTCCGTCCAGGTCGAAATCAAACATGGACATAGTAGTTCCTCCGGAGCTATCAGAGGTATCTTTTTGAAAAAGTTTTTCAAAAAGGCCGGTCGCCTTGTTGTACTGATAGCCGACCATTCCTCCCCGGGGTTCTGTGGATTGACCGGTAGAATATGTAAAACAGATAGTGGGATTTCCATCTCCCCTTACATCTCCGATGAAGGCACGGGAACCAAGTCTGGAATTTCCGGTTGGAGAAACAGATGCCAGTAATTGTTTTTTATGAGGGCTCCAGGCGTACATAAGAGTGGCAGAATTGTATGAATTAGTGGCATTCATTCTGGATCCGTTTACCACTACCACATCCAGGAAGCCATCCCCGTCTATATCCGCCACCGATGTATATCCGTCCATTCTTTCCTCTGGTAAGTCGGTACTGATATCCGCTACAATAGTTACGATGTTTTTTTGTTCCTGGTAGGCAGAAGGACTCCTTTCTGTAATGGTAGCTTTATAGACCATGCTTCCGCAGGCTATCTCCAGTCGCCCGTCATTATCAAAATCCGCCATTACAGGCATATAAATATAACAACCCGAAGAATGCATTCCTCCCCGGGGGGCATCTTCCGGCAAATCTGCCAGCAACCAGCCATCCCTCGCATCAAAAATCCTGTCCCCAGCTATTATTTCCGCATACCCGTCATTATTGATATCCCCGATAATTAAGGCTGCTGAATTCCCATTGGGAGTTGCAGGTGGAGTAGTTTTAAAATAAGAATAAGGATAGGAAGTCCACATAAGGGTTCCATCATATCGATAACAATAGAGATAATATCCATCCTCTTTTCCTGTAGCTATTATTATTTCTCCGAATCCGTCCCCATCTACATCGGCAATAAGCAATGGGCAAGCTCCATAAGATTCAATAACCGGGGTAGGGATTTGTTTTTTAAGTTTAAGGTCCGGATCGAAAATAAGGATTTCATTACTGAGCCTGGTCGCATAACTATTAAGGGTAATAATTTCGAGGATACTATCATTATCAATATCCCCGACAAAAGGCTGGGCATAGATCTGCACAAATTCATCGGAAACAGCTACTTGCTTTATGTCCCAACTGGTCGCCGGCAGGGTAATGGCACAAGCCTCCATTTCCATGTTATCGGGCATGTTGCTGATGTGGAAATATATCCTGGCCTCGCTGACCTGCCCCTTGCAGGTAATGCGGTAGGTAAGGCTGTCCCTGCCGGTAAAGGGTACCCCATCGGTTACATCTGGTGCATAGCGGATTACCTTGCTGGCCGCATTGAGCTGTGCCCTCCCATGGAAAGGGCCTTCGGTGTCGAGCAGCACCATTTGTACATCACTTTCCCCGCACTCTCCCAGCTCATCATTCCACAAGGCCATGAACTGGATGGTTACCCCGGGGGTGACAAACACATTGTCGTTGTTTGCCCGGAAGACAGCCGTGGAGCTCTGTGCCCCTACTGCTGCGGGAAGGAGCACAAGCAGGCCCGACAGGATTACTACAAGAAAAGCGTTTGTTTTAAAAAGTCCTTTTTTTCTCATATTTATCAGAATTAAAATAAACACATGGGTATAGGATTTCTCCGGCGGGAAGGGTAGGAGCCAGTGCGGCCGGAAAAAGGAATTTCTCAGAAAGATAGGCCGGGGAAAGGCCATAAGCCGCAGGGACTGTTTTATTGCCAGTCAGTAAAGGTGTAACATACAAAGCAGGAGCTTTGGGAAAAAAAGAAAAGTCTTTTCTTTTTCCCTTTCGTGTAATGAAAGAAAGAATAACTCCGGCTGCTTTCCAAAAGCAGCAAAAACAGTGGTAAAAAAAATAAATCGGGGATGCTTGCGTAATTAAAGAAGAATATGTATTACGCGCACAGGTTAGTAATTTACTTAGTAAGTGTAGTCTCTCTCTCTCTCTAATACAATTTGGCTAACTTCCAAATTATCAGAAGAAAAAGAGGGAATAAAAAGTATATTTTCAAGAGATAAAAACATAGTAATAACCCTGTTTGTCGGATACGTTAAAAACGAATGATTATTGTTTGTTAAACGATCGGGCAAAATTAATTAAATAAAAATAAACAAAACAAGATTTTTGTTTTATTTTTTTAGTTAATTTTTAATATCAGATTTCAAATATTTGAAGATAAAATGATTACTGAATAGGAAAACAGGGAGTATTTTACTGAGTATCCTCCCTATTTTTTGTTTTATTTTTCTTTTCTAACGTAAAGCCGGCAGCAAGTGCTTCCAGATAAGATTCAACTCTGCCTGCATATCATTAATAGCAGCCGTTGTAACAATAACTGTGTTTTTTTCCGGCAGGATGAGGATAAATTGTCCGCCTGCCCCGTCTGCCCGGAAGGAATTATGGCGGCTTCTCCACATCTGGTATCCGTATCCCTGTAACCAGTCACTGTCTCTCGGAGAGACATCCAGTTCTTCCTGTTTTATGCCGGCAGGCAAAGATGGTACCTGGCGGCCGGACATTTCTTCAATCCACGAAGACGAAATAAGTTGTTTCCCATTCCACTGTCCTTTTTGAAGAATGAATTGACCCATTTTTGCCATATCTTCTGTGGTGATATATAATCCCCATCCTCCGGTAGTGATTCCCTGAGGGCTTTCCAGCCAGGTAACTCCGGTAATCCCCAGGGGACGAAAGAGCCTGGGATAAAGATAATCCGGTAATTTTTCTCCGGTTACATTTTGTAAAATAGCGGATAACAAATAAGTAGCCATGCTGTTATAAACGAATCGGCTTCCCGGTTTGTGTACAATGGGTACCGCCAGAAACTGACGGACCCAGTCTTCTTGTGTATTCCATATGGTATAGGTCGGATCCGTATTGTGTCCGACAGTCATAGTTAATAAATGAAATAATTCCAGTTCTGCCAGTTCCGGAGAAATGACTTCCGGTAATTTATCGGGAAAAAAGGAAATTACTTTATCGTGCACATTCAGCCTGTTTTCTGCAACAGCAAAGCCAATAGCCATGGAGGTGAATGTTTTACTCACCGAATTCATGATATGTGGTTTGTTGGCGGCATTATCACCCAACCAGTTTTCATAAACTACATTTCCATTCCGGACAATCATAAGGCTATGCAATTCCTGATTGTTTTCTTTTACCGCATTGAGATAGGCAGTAATTTTCTTTTTATCTACCTTTTCTATTTTGGGAGTGCTTCTTGGTAAAGCTTTTGTAAGCTGATTATAAGTAACAAGTTCTATCTTCTTTTCCTGTATTTTTCTTTTTATGGGTTCACTGGTAAAAAGTTCCGTAACTCCCTGACGGTCTTCTGCGACATTTTCATACCCGATATGTCCGACAGTTTGCATCTCTGTATCGTTATAAGCAGGATGATCCAGAAACAGATAATTTTTTCCCGGTTCGAGGGTATCCAACATTCTCAGGAAAGAGTTTTCTTTTTCAGTGTTTGCATTAGAGCCTTCATATCCGACAAAATAGAGGTTAAACTTTTCTTTTGTCTCTACACTATCATCCAGGTAAGTAAGGTTATATTCCAAAGCCAGTTTCTTTACCATAGCAGCAACACTGGCATCAAACCATAAGGAACCCATGTGACCGGAGATATGGCTGGTATGGGGAATATTCTTTATTGTCAGTTCTATTTGAGCACGGAATTCCTGTTCTATTTCCGAGAGATTCCAATTATTTTCCTTTATTGATTGGCCGGGGTATGCGCTGTTCGGTCCCATCATAGGAAAGAAATATCCATTTTTATCTATGAGGCTGGGACAATGGGTTAACGGTCGCCATTTTACATTTTCCCACTCACTTGTAATAGCAAGATGGACTCCTACATCCAATCCCGGATTTTCATTTAAAAATTTCACGGCTTCAGGAAACCAGGATGTTACCGGCATGACTTCTACGGCAGTCACAATTCCATTTTGATAAGTGTCTATACAGGCATTGTTTACCGAATGGAAAGCTCCCATATCATCTGCACGAATGATTAATTTAATCGGTTCCTGAGCACATATGCCGATAAAGGAAGATAAAAATAAACAGGCTGATAAGCTGACATAATGAAGAATTGATTTTTTCATTTCAGATTGTTTTTCAGAAATAAATATAAATTAATTTGTTTTTTCAAGGATTATTCATTTTTTTCCTGCTATAAATAAACCGAGATTTCCGTATATATCTATGCGGTTTATTTGTCCTTTCAAATATAAAAAACATATTTAAAATAAGACATTCGTTTTCTTTCCTTTCTTTGTAATACTCAAAAATCCATGTTCTTTTAACTTTTTCCGGCAGAAAATAGTATCTTTGCGCCGGAATTCCCATGTGATGCGTATCTATTCTACTTTATTTTTTAATTTAAACTTATTTCTTATGGAAGAGGACCCTTATCGAAGTTACAGTCGAGAGAAAGAAACAATGTGTTAACTTCTTTGTAAGGGTAATTGTTATATATCCTTACAGAGATTAAATGTAAGGAAATTATGACAAATCAGATGAATACTTTTCTCCGGGAAGATACCGGAAAACAAATCCGTCAGTTTATACAGGATAAAAACTGGAAGACATTAAAAATGCAACTTAATGCACTACAGCCTTTCGAGATTGTAGAAGTTATCCAGGATCTTGAAGAAGAGGAACAGGTAATCCTTTTCCGCCTTTTTTCACGGGAACAGGCAAAAAAGATATTCGAAGAACTGACTCCGGAAGAACAGAAGAGTGTCATAGAGGGTCTTGCGGCAAACAGTCATCTGGTAGCGAATCTATTGAATGACCTGGACCCGGATGACCGTACTGCTTTCTTTGAAGAATTGCCGGGAGAAGTGGCACAACCTCTTCTCCAGATGCTTTCTCCGGAAGAGCGGGAAATTACCATTCGCCTGCTGGGTTATCCGGAAGATAGTATCGGGCGGTTGATGACACCGGAATATGTAGCGATCCGGTCTTATTTTACGGTAGCCCAGGCATTGGAGCATATCCGGAAATACGGTCATGATTCCGAGACACTGAATGTTATCTATGTGGTAGACCAGCACTGGAAGTTAATCGATGATATCCGGATTAAAGAAATTATCCTGGCCTCTCCGGAACAACGGATTGCAGATTTAATTGATGATCGGTTTGTAGCCCTCAATGCGTATGATGATCAGGAAGTTGCCGTAAAAGTGTTCCGGGATCATGACCGGGTAGCTCTTCCGGTAATCGGGACAGATGGGATTTTGTTAGGTATTGTCACAGTGGATGATGTCTTGGATGTGGCAGAAGAAGAATCTACCGAGGACTTCCAGAAGTTCGGGGGTACGGAAGGACTGGATCTTTCCTATACCAAAACTCCGCTTATGGAAATGGTGCGGAAACGTGCCGGCTGGTTAATTATCCTTTTTCTTGGCGAAATGCTAACGGCTTCTGCCATGGGACATTTTGAGGAACAACTTGCCCAGGCGGTAGTTCTTGCTTTGTTTGTTCCGCTGATTATTTCCAGTGGAGGGAATTCCGGATCACAGGCAGCTAGTTTAATCATTCGTTCCCTAGCACTGGGTGAACTGAAATTAAAGAACTGGTGGTATGTGATGCGAAAAGAAATATATTCCGGATTGCTACTCGGAGGGATGCTGGGAATTGTTGGTTTTACCCGTATCCTGATCTGGCAGAAAACAGGATTACATGATTACGGGGAATTTTGGATATGGGTCGGGGCAAGTGTCGCTGTTTCCCTATTGTTTATTGTGATGTGGGGAACGCTTTCCGGTTCTATGATTCCCTTTATTTTAAAAAAACTGGGCCTTGACCCGGCTACCGCATCTGCACCTTTTGTAGCTACACTGGTGGATGTAACCGGATTAATTATTTATTTTTCAGTGGCCATGTTCTTTTTAACCGGAAAGGTGCTGTAAGGTAAAAGAAATAGTAGGAAATAATTAAAATAAGAAGAATCAAATTACTTTTTTAGTGGGTGTTTTTATAGCAAAAATACCATCTTATTATTTTTTTGTTATTGATTTGTAAGAAAGTGTTTTTAATATTAAAAATTGTTAGGCTGTAATTAAAAATTGCGGCCTTTTGTATGCTGGAGATTTAAGAAAAGAAGAAATTGCCTGCACTTTTTGAATTCCTACTTTTCAGGTCGCAATTACTCTGTATTCCTATAAGTCTTTATTTCATAAAAATATGGATAGAGAGAAGTTCCGGGGAAGATTTCCTGTTTTCTTATTTTCAGGATATTAAATCATTGTATAAATAGAAAAAAGCATAAAAATATAAATAAAAACTCCCATAACTCCTAAAATAAAAGCCATGGGAGATAAAGCAACAGGTAAGTTCTAAAGATTTTGCATCGTATTTCAGATTATCAGAACAAAATAATTTTACCAAAAAGTTATTCGCCTAGTGAAAGGCTTGCAATTATGGACTGTATATTCGCTTTCTGTAAGATTAATGTCTGTGTATGTTCTTCTAATTTTTTGATTCTCTCAGCCACTTGCCGTTCCCCCTTTTCTTTTTCTTTTCTTATTTTATCCACTTGTTTTGCAACAGAATTTAATTCGTTATTCAGGTTGTTGTCAATTTTATTAGTCCTGTTTACCATCTTATGATGAATCTCATTTATTATTTTCTGTACATTTTTATCTTTTTCATTTCTTAGATTGAGAATAATTTCCGCTGCAATTTTATCTTTTACCTGTTGTTCCATATTCACTTTCCCGATTAGCCCTCCAAAAACTGCAATGAGAATGAGTGCCACTATGGTGACCGGATTAGATACTCCTAACAATAATAAAGTAGTAGCTGTCACAATCTGGGCTACAATCGTACCGACAAATTCCGATGAGAAACCCAGCGCAGTTCCCAGAGCGGCTCCACTGAAACCACCTCCCAGGAAACCTGCAACAGTTGCGGCAATTCTTTCCTCCGTACCTGGTACTTCCAGATTCTCCTCTCCGGATATTCTCAATTTTATCTGTTCCACGTCCAGCAGGATTTGTTTTATTTTTGTTTCAAAATCAGTGGCTAATTCTTGTAACCGTCCGTCAATAAAAGGTGTCACTATACTTTTTTGCCATTCCTGCTGTTCTTCCGCAATTCTTGTCTGAAGTTTGTGAACTATTTCTTCACTAAAGGTTTTTACCGAATCTTTAGGATGAAGAATAGAAATAGAACTATCGGCCTCTATTTCATTACTCCAGTCCGGAATTTGTCTAATGATCTCTTCAAACCGGTCTGCTATTTTCACAGAGATTTCTCCCTTTATTCTGTTGATTCTATTATTCAGACGTTCTTTAAGTTGATCTTTCTCACGTTGTAAGCGTTCTAAATTGGGAAGTTCTTTTTGTAAGCGTTCTTCAAGTTGCTTGTTTGAAAGCGCTAATAGTCTCACTTCATTCGGAATTATTTCTTTCAACGCTTTATCAATAGCACGTTCAATTTTCAATGCAGGTTGCTTTAATTTTATCTTTCCTCTGTTATTTGCGAGAAAATCTTCCAGTAGCGTTTCCACTTCTCTTACTCCGGATTCAATAACTTGTTGTTCATTCTTATTTATTTTTCCTTCTTTTGCAGCTTCTGCATTGATAAAGAATATTCCTTTCTCCCCGAATTTTGTTTTGCTTTTTAATTTATTGTATGCAAAAGCCTTTAGCCGGTCTCTCTCTTTAAGTTGTATCTGGTTAATCCGGTTACAAACAAAAAAGATATATTCATGGCCTGATTCCAGAATATCCTTATTAATAACCTGCATCTCATTTTCTGCACATATTGCCTGGCAATTAAGTACAAATACAATGGCATCTGCTTTTGTTAAGTAACTCATGGTAACTACTGTCCGGCTAATATTTTCATTTAAACCCGGAGAATCAATTACTTCTACTCCTTGTTTGCAAATCGGCAGGTCCCAGAAGAGTTCGGCTTTTTCATAAGGAACCTGAGCAACTGCTTCTTTCTGCTCTATCGAATAATCATTAATTACCACATATTTTTCCATGTCACTTACCGGAACTTCAACCGGAGGTACATTTGTTCCATTGTGTTTATCAATATGTGCTTTTATGCTTTTTTCCAATCCTGCAGGATAGGGGTTAGGGACAGGGTTTTTAAAATGAATAATGGCTTTTTTTTCTTCTGAATACTTTACTTCATTAATGATTGCAGTACAAGGAGTAACGTATGCCGGCAAAATTTCGTCTCCCAGTAAAGAATTAATAAAAGTACTCTTTCCGACTTTAAATTGTCCCATAACGACAACTTTAAAAGAATCTTTTTCTAATTTTTCTTTTAATTCCCGGGTTTCTTCCACTTCATTCGTCATATTCAAATCCTTGAATATAACCAGGGAATTGCTAATACTTTCCTGAAGTTGTTCTTTTTTTATGTTGAACAAACCAATCTGCTTCATAGTAAAAGATATTAATTGAGATTTAATAATAAATGTATTTCCTGAATAGCCTCATCTACTTTTTTAATTTTCTCTGTTTCTTCGCAGTCAAATGTCTCTATCTTACGTAATTTAATCCATTCTACTTCCTCAACTTCTGTTTTTTCGACAAATTCATCATATATTTCATGGACCCTGACAGGAATTAATGAGGAAATCTTTCCGATTATTTCATCTACCAGACCGATTAAGGCATTTTTCAATTCTTTTTTCTGATTATCAATTACTTTATTTAAGTATTTGTCACTAAGGATCCCGCATGCTGCACTTATCAGCATCCCAACAGGTCCTACTACGAAATACATCGTTGTAGCCAGTGCACCGGCACTCGCCATGGATACATATTTGATTGTTCTGAGATTTTTCAGGGAATCCGCATCCGGCTGAATCTGATATTCTATCTCTGTTTCCTGTTTTGGAATTGACCCTTCTAAGGACTGTTTGAATTTGGTTTGTACTTCCTTTATCAGCCAGTTATAATCTGCTATAATCTTACTTTGTAGTTTAGAATCAATGCCAATAGTAAGATTGGAGATTTCGGAACGTATCTCATAAGGTAAATTTTTTCCCCACCATTCTTTGGGATTAGAAGAAATGTCCAGCTTCTGGCATAGTCTTTCCGCTATCCTGTTCTTTGCCAGGTTTAGCTCGGATTGAATAAATTCCATACATTCATTTTCTCTCTTTTCATATTCGATACGAGTATCTTCCCAGGCCAGTTGTTGGAATTTCACATTCTCGACTCTTATCTTATAATTGCTGAATTTTTCAGCTTTTGCATTTTCAAATTCAAGCTTTCGCTGTTCCAGTTTTTCAATAGCTGATAAAATAATTTTATTTAACTGATAATTGACAAGGGCAAATCGTTGTTCCGGATTTACATCCTTTTCGCAAAAATCCGTGATGAATTTAGCAATCTTACCGATACCATACTTTTCCCGGATAGGAGATTCGGGATGATAAGATTTATCATTTGAAGTATAAACAACGGGTAAATCCGGATAGTGGAGGGCTATTAATTTAACAATTTTCTCTGTTTCTTCGGGTTTTACCTGATCTATATGAGTAATGCACAGGAGTAAATTTTTTATTTTCTGCTCTGATATACTATCAATCATATTTTTTTCATTGATGCTTAAAAGAGCATTAGCACTCATTACGAAAATTACCATGTCCGAAAGAACACATGGTATGGTGTGATTTGAATTTATATCATACCCATCAATTAGTCTGAGATTATTTACTCTTAAGAAATCATTATTCCGGAACAAGGTTATTTCAGAATAAGACTGCCCGGAAAGGAGGTCAAAATTTATATTTTGCGGTAATGACCTGACAGACCCCTCCTTCATTTTAATAAGATTGTTAGGTTCTCCGTTATCAACGGATATACATAATGGTTCGAACATATAAACCGGAAAGATATCTTCATCCAGTAGATTATTTGCAATGGTACTTTTTCCTTTTCCTATTTCACCAACCAGGGATAAAACATTTTTCGGGAAATCTAAAAATTTATCTGTTTCCTGCAATTTTATTAGTTCTGCATGCAATTTATTCTTTACAAGAAATTCCAGTATTAACCGGATTCTTTTTTTCATAGTTATTAAATTGTCCATTAGCTGCTGGTTTATTTTGGTTTAGTAATAAATTCTTTTTTCCATCCAAATACTGAATGTCTGTTTGTAAGAAAGCAATTTGTTTATTCAAACGATGTTCTCTGATTTTTTCTTCCTGAATTCTCCGGTTGATAATCTTACTATATTTAGAGAAAAATATGGATTTGACTTTATGCATCTGCTGGTCCAAATCTTGATTTACATGAGTGATTAAAATTGAATAGGAATTATATATTTTATCAAAAGCATCATTTACACAAGGAACAACAGCCTCCTGCATTTCATTTTTGATCGTATCCAGTTTTTTAAATGCTCTAATAAGAAGAAAAGTGGTCAATGGATCTTTATCAAAACAAATTTTGTATTTCTTTTCCCATGATTGCTTCATTTTTATGCTAAATATAAATCCGACAGCAGAAATAGAGAATTCTTTTGTAAAATTAATTTTGAAGTCTTCAAATACAGCCATATATTGTTTCTTTAATGAATGAAGATGATGCACAAAAGCATCAAAACAATCTTTGCAACATTCTTCTCCCATTCTTTTTGTACTTTCCGAATCCATAACCCCTTGTGTTTCATCTTTTGTTGTGGCAGTACGGATCTGATAATTGACATGGCTCAGAAGTTTTTCCGTAGCAGCAGAATACCTCAACCGCATATCATGATTGATAGCATAATATTGTTTATTCAGTTCCCAAGAACTGAAGAATTCTGATATGTAAACCGAAAGTGGTTTGGTCTGAAGTTGTCTCAGGATTCTCAATTCTTCTTTTAACAATGCTTCCTTTTCAGCAAATTCTACGGATAAATCAGAAATGATATTATTTATAACCAATAATAATTTTTCTTTAATGGCTATTTCCTTGCTATCCATTAAAAGGGTAACCATATTTATCATATCCTGCTTAAAAGTAGTTGCCATGATGGATTTGTCAGTATCGGAAATATGCTCTGTCAAACCTGATTTTTCAATAATGTTGTTTTCTTCCAGATAAAGCAGGGTAGGGGCATGAATAAGATTGATTTCCTGTAGGGATAAAGATGCCAGCATTCGCTGTTTTATCCCTTCAAATAATCGGTTTCTTTCATTTTGGTTTTTCAGTAGTTCAACTTTCGTAATGAAATATTGGCATCGGTGTAAAGAAGCAGGCAGGTTTCTTTTTAAGAAATCTACCAGTGTGGTAGATAATGGTTTTTCACCTGGGATAATTACAAGGGCTAAATCACATTTCTCGGAAATGGTTTTTTCTGTAATTTCAATATGTTTCTTATTTAATGAATCTGTTCCGGGAGTATCAATAATGACCAATCCGTTTTTAAGAATACCTGCAGGATATTCTATATATACTTCTGAAAGGTAATCCGACAATTCATCATTGGTTGTTAAGTAATCGAATAATGGCAGAAACTGGTCATCAAAACCATTGATGCCGAAAAAATCTTTCACGGATATCCAAAACCGTTTCCAGGAAGATAAAGAATAATAAATATCAGGAATATAGTTCTTTAATAGTTTCTTTTTATTTTTTGAATATTCACTTTTTTTGCCGGCAAAATCAAATACTTTTAAACCGATCTTCTCCGAATATTTCAAATAGGTTGGAATAGTTGTGGTGCCTTGTATCGCATTTGTGCTAAAAAAGTCTGCGGCAATCAATGCATTCATAAGGGTAGATTTCCCTCCTGAAAATTCTCCTACAATACCCAGATAAAGATTCTCATCTTTTTCTCTGTCTTTTATAGCTTGCAATTTTGATCGGACAAATGCTGTTTTGTGTTGAGATAAATTTCTTTTTTCAAGAATCTGCTCGATATGCTCTATGATATTGTTTATTTCCGTATATGCTGGCATAATAAAAAGATTATTCTTCTACCTCCTGAAAAGAAAGATCATCCATATTACTATCTAAAGAATCCTGCATCCATTGATCTACTACAAGTGAATCAATGACAAACATCTCATCCGGCATGATAATCTGGTTGTCGGTTATAAAATCATCAAAAGTCATTTCCCCGATTGTGCCGATATGCATTTCCTGATAGTCGAAATTTATTAATTCAGGAGCATATTGAGGATATGCCGGGTCATGGGTTGTAACCATTAAACAATCTGCATCTTTCCAGGCATACAGAAATTTGCTTAAAGGATATGGCTTTGCCACATCACCCGTACCCGGATCTTTGAGAATGACAAATTCATTTTCAGGATCGGTTGTATCTATTCCTGCTACAATCAAGGCATGGTTAGGAGTAGGGCCTATAAATAAGTCTTTTAAAGTTTCAAGGATCCGGTTGTTATGTAATTCCCCGGCATCCAGTCCCACAATAACCTGATGTCCCTGGGCAAGCTCCGCAACAATATTATTCACATTTGCTCCTATAACAGAAGTCGAAGGAACTCCATAATAGTCCAGTAAATTACCCACACAATTCATCGGAGTTCCGCCTTGTGGTATATACCAGCCATTTCTTGTGGCTACCTCTATTAGTTCCTCCTGACTTACAAAAACTCCGTACTTTTCAAGAACCAGTTGTTGAGATTTAATGGCACATGTATCTTCATACCACTGAAAAACATCAGAAGAAACATCTATTTTTACATTTTCTCCGATATGACCATTTGCATATTTAATTTGTCTTTCCATATCGATATTATTTTTTATATCCGAATCTAAAAAATCATTGAAATTATCTGGTATGTTGGAGAAAATATTCAACTCTTCGGGGTTTTCTTCTGTGAGGGAAAGTAGAATATCTTCTTTTATAGAGGTGTTATTTTCCATATCGGTAGAAATAGTAATTATTTCTGCTACCTCCTCATCAGAAGAAATGGCTTCCCGGATCTTGTTTGTTTCTTCCGGCGTTGTGTTGCCATCCAGATAGGCCGCTAACAGTTCATCGGAAATGTCATTGATATCAAACATTCCGTCCCTCCTTTCCGATTAGCTGAGCAAGTTGCCACATGGCCCTGCGCTTCATGTTATATAAGTTATCAACTGTTATTCCCAGTTTTTCAGCCAGTTCTTTTGGTGCCGTGTCTTCAATAAACAAAGAATAAATTATTTCCTGATAACGTTTATTAGACATTTCGCTTAACATCCTTTCGATATCCATTCTGGAAATTACCTTCTCTTGTGGATCATATCCCTCTTTCATATATAGAGTAGTTTCATTTTGTTTTTCTATCATCCGGTTTCTTTTCTTCTGGAAAAAGCGTATTGCAACGACCTGCGTCCAGGTCGTTAATTTACTTCGGTAGTTAAATTGCCGTACCTTATACCACTCATTCTCCCGCAGATAAAGATAGAATTCATTTATTAATTCATCCTTTTCTACGTTATCGTTAAAAATATTTTTGATGATGTAGTCAAATAATGGAGTACATACCCTAAAAAAAAAGTATCGGATAATCTGTTCATCATTCGAAAGAATTCCTTCCACTAATTTTTCATCGGATAATATGGTTTTATCCTTTGTGCTCATTCTTCTAAAAATATAAATCTCGTTAATAATATATCTGCAGATAATGGATGGTTAAATTTAACGTAAAAAGTTTATAGTTAGTTATAAAATTCTTACTTTTTTGCTTTCATATTTTTTTTATCTTTTAGAAAGTTAAAGTTTAAACCAATAGTTTATTAATTAAAACTATTGGATAAAAGACTTTTGGAAAATAGAAATAAACAATAAGGGAAATGGATAGGAGTATTGTAAATATAATTCATATTTTACTATATGAAGTCACTTTACATAAGCTAGTGGGGACCTGTTTTATCAGATTTTCCAATCAGTAAACAGGGATAAGGGTGAATATAAAAATCTGACTGAATCCCAAAGAAAAGTTGCGGTCGACAATGTCTTGAAAGATCTTTTCGGAATAGGGGAAGATTGAGACCAGCCTCCTGCTAAATGAAAAAGCTCACTGAAAAGTGAGCTTTTTTTATGGGGTTAAGCCTTTATTTCCGGATACTGGTTGACACCCAGTAGTACCTTGGCACTTATCTTCAACTTATCGTACATAATTCTGCATACCTTGCGGCTGGGTTCGGCACCGTTCAGGTAGTCCGATATGCGGGCAGGGCTTACTTCTAGCAACCTGGCAAGTTGCGCCTGATTCAGGTCCATCTCCTGCATGCGCAATTCCAGGACTTCTTTCAGCGAAGGTGTACGCATCGGATAATGCTCTTTCTCATAATCTTCTATCAGCGAGCAAAGAAAATCAAACTCGATAGATTCGGCATTTCCCCAATTTTCGTCGGTTACCACCTCGGCAAGCTCGTTTACTCGTTTCAGGATGGCTTCGTATTCTATATTATTATTAATTTTTTTCATGACTTTATTTTTTAAACCTTGGAACAATCATTAATTTTATCGTATTCGGCATGTGTACCGATAAAGCGGATAAGCACGGTTTTGGGCACAAACAAAACAATAACTATAAGTCGGTATTTATTTCCTCTGATATTAAATACATATCTACGATTACCGACTGAATCCACTGAATTGAAGGTTTGCCGCATTTCTCCAAAATTATTCCATTCAGCTTCTTCTGTTTTATCGTACCATTCCTCCAGCGCCAGCTTAGCATCCGGATGATTCTGGTAATATTCAATAATTGTTTTGTAAGCTATAATTCTCATTTCAACTATTATTTTATACAAAGATAAATAGAGGATTCAGTTTGACAAAACTTTATTCAGTAATTTGTAACGTTTTATGGTTTTTTATTTTCCTTTATCAGATAATATAAATCGGCTTTTTTTGTTATCTAAACCTGTTTATATGATTAAGAGCAGCATATTTACCGAAGAAGAATTTATACGGCTTCTCTCCGGCTGTATGTTCCAAGTGCATGACAACTCGATGGACGGGCTCATACCGCTTTAAATAAATACAAAAGACGTGAGGGAATATAGCCATCAGGATATTTTGTGTGTATGCTGCCTATGCGCTTTAACCGCTTAAAATAATGGGTAGCAGCTTCTCTAAGGATGTTTAGAGTTCATTAACCGGAGACTGGTCTTCTGCCTGTAACAGGTCCGAGAGATGTTTATAACTAATGCCAAGAACTTCTTCCAATTCCATTCCCGAATCTTTTAAGCGGGTCAACTACTTCTTTACTATACGCGACATATTTAAGCAGCTCGCAATCACTTTATTTCCTTTTCCCTGACTGTATAGCCGTAATAATTGTCGTAACTTTTATAGACGGATTAAGTTGTTTAGCATATTTCGTATTTTTTAGTATGCTAATTTTTTTAAAGAATACAATTATTCCGCACTTTTAATCTATCTTTTTCTCTTTTTAAAGGGATGCGTTCAACCGGATAACCTGCACGCTTTATCTTGGATTGAGGTGGCTATTTTCAATAGGATTTTCCATTCACATAAAAATCAACCCAGACGATCCCTTCATCCCCTGATTTGTATGTCCTTAAATATAGCTTTTTTTCGTTCATAAATCCATCGGTCTACAATCGGTCTACAAGTACGTAAATTTTAAGATTTTCTTCCTATTGGAAACAGGCCGCTAAAAAGTTGATACATATATAAATAGCAAAACGCAATGACCTTTCGGACATTGCGTTTCTCCCTGCTTGGAGGTTCCTGGCGGATTCGAACCGCCGTAGACGGTTTTGCAGACCGGTGCCTAGCCACTCGGCCAAGGAACCATTTTTGATTTGCGTGTGCAAAGATACATCTTTTCAGGAAATATGCAAAAGCTTACGGAAAGAATTTTATGATTCCGAGAGAACCGGCTGGCAAGAGAGTTCTTTTTTACTTAGCAAACCTTCTTCCGGCATTTGTTGTTATTTTGTAGTAAATAAAATAATCCCGTTACAGGCTATTGTACAAATTTTTTAATGCAAAAGTGAAACAATCCGGAAGATTTTATGTCTTTATAATATAATTTCATTCAGCTAAACGGGGAAATATAATGTGACTAGGTGTATGAAAAAAGCAATTCTTTTTTTTAGTATTTTGTTGGGAATATATGGATGCAGCAGTGTTCCCATTACCGGAAGGAAACAACTTTCCCTTGTTTCTGATTCCGAAGTATTAACTCTTAGCCTGAAGGAATATGATGAATTTATTAAATCCGCTCCGAAATCTACCGATCAGGCAGCAACAGCCATGGTAGTAAGAGTAGGAAGAAATATTGCTAATGCCGTGGAAACTTATTATAGAAGCCATGGGATGGAGTCTATGCTGAATGGATACGCATGGGAATTTAACCTTATCAAGAGTAATGAGGTAAATGCCTTTTGTATGCCCGGAGGTAAAATTGTAGTCTATGAAGGAATTCTTCCTTACACACAAGATGAAACCGGCCTGGCGGTTGTTCTGGGTCATGAAGTGGCACATGCGGTTGCTAAACATGCGAATGAGCGTGTATCCCAACAGGTAGCTGCACAATACGGCGGTGCTATTCTGGGAGGTGTACTCGGAGGATCTTCTTCAGCGACACAAAACGCAGTAGGACTGGCTTACGGACTAGGTACCCAATATGGCGTATTATTGCCTTTCTCCAGAAAGCAGGAATTGGAAGCGGATCAGTTGGGACTTATTTTTATGGCAATGGCCGGATATGACCCAAGGCAGGCTATTCCTTTCTGGGAACGCATGTCCCAACAAGGAGGTTCTGTTCCTGAATTTACGAGCACGCACCCTTCCGACCAAAACCGGATTAAAGAAATACAAGCCGAGTTACCCGAGGCATTGAAATATTACAAAGGAGGACAAAATACTGTTCCTTCTTCCGGAATGACCACATCACCCGGGAATACAAACAATACAAACAATACCAGTCCGCAATGGACATTTTAAAAAGTTTATAAGAGACTTTTATTATTAAACATACATTTTTTAAACTCAGGAGCCGGAGATAAAAAAGGTAAATTCACCACATTACCTTATATATCTTTCCGGCTCCTGAGTTTTGGTTTGGTTTCCTTTCCTGTCATTTAATACACCATAACAATCAAAAAGTCCACATTCTCTACTTCCGGAAGGAGTATATTTGCATATACTTAATTATATACAGCTACACAAATGAAAAAAATATTTTTACACGCCCTTGCTTTAAGTGCGCTTTCTTTTTTTGCAGGTGCCCTCTATGCGGATGATACCCCTGACTTTTCGATGATCGGTTTTGCAACGTTAAATGGGGGAACAACCGGCGGTGAAGGAGGAGAAGTTGTAACCGTAACGACTTTTGAAGAATTAAAAAAATATGCAGAAGATCCAACGACTCCCTATATCATTCAAATACCGGAGGAAATAAATACTGGTATCACGGCTTATATTGAAGAAGGAAGCGGCAAAATTACCAGTCCGGAAAGTGGGAATACGATTGAAACCACTTATGGTGAAATTATTAAGCTAGGTTCTAACAAAACACTTATCGGAATAGGAGAAAACGGATTTCTGAACCGGATCGGCATTAATATCCAGTGTCAAAGCAATATCATAATCCGTAATCTTAAAATTACCCTTCAGGATGTACCTATTGATAAAGCCGGAGAAAATAAAATTGTCGGTTTCCGGAATGGGGAAGAAGTGTTGTTAGGAGATCCGGATTACATCGGGATTCAGGCAGATGATGACAAATTACCACAAGCTCAGCGTATATGCCGGAATATCTGGATAGACCATTGTGAACTCTATAATTATCCCCGTGCTACCGAACATAAAGATCGATATGACGGATTAATAGATATCAAAAATGATGTACAGTATGTTACCATCTCCTGGTGCCATTTCCATGACCATTCAAAAGCGTGTTTGTTCGGAAAAGGAGATTCCGATAGATATGACCGGACAACCACCCTTCACCATAATTATTTTGAAAATATAAAAGGCTCACGGTTGCCTTTGCTTCGTCATGGATACCATCATTATTTCAATAACTATCTCTATGGTTGTGAAGATGGGCTTCAAGTCCGCATAAATAGCAATGCTTATGTCGAAGGTTGTTATTTCGAAGATACTAAAAAACCGGTATTCGGAAATACTTCAAGTGGCGGTACGGCAACCCTGGTAGATGTTATTTTCGAAGGTTGCAGCAGATTACCGGAAGGATATGAGAATATAGACGGTGCTAAATCTTCCGTATTAAGCAGCGGTGAAGCTTTTTCGGAAACTACTTTTTTCCCTGCGGATTTCTATGATTACAGCTCTGTTCTCCACCCTGCCGTTGAAATACGGGAAATTGTAAAAGAATATACAGGAGTGGGAAAAATTGATTATAGTCCTCCGACCTCAATCCTTGAAGCAAAAAAGGATGACAGGAAGATTACAGCCGGTAATGGACAAATCTTAGTGAAAGATGCCAGAGGAAGTAAAGTCACTATCTATTCGTTAGAGGGCAGAACGGTTCTTTCAGCACTCATCGAATCGGAAGAACAATCTTTCTCCATAGGAGAAAAAGGAATTTACATAGTTGAGCTGGTTGCGGATAATCAGAAAATTTGCAACAAAGTGATTTTATAGTGGGAGATTGCTAATTAGGTTATTAATTGTAGGGGGAAACCGCAATGGAATTTATCTGTTGCGGTTTTTTATTTAGATAGAAAGAATATTGTTTTTAAGAATGAACACTTATTTTCAAACCTTACATTAAGAAATAGGAATAAAAAATCACTATCCTTTAAATTTATTGCCTAAGTACCGGTAAGCAATAAATACAAAACCTCTTTCTCTTATCTTTTCCGTTTATCTATCCTGTATGCATCCATTGAAGGAATGGAATGATAATAACAATTACATTTTATAAAATACTTCCCTTATTAATAAAACACATATCATTAATATACAAAAAAATATCCCTGTTAATCCTTCATTAAGGTTGTGTTAAGCAAGCGCGTTTATATTTGTCCTATCAAAACAATGTGGTAACAAAATCATCTGAAAATACAAGAAAGAAAATAATTTCAGGAAATAAACTTGCTAACTATTTATTATAATCTAATTTATGCCATGAGAAAAACAACCTTACTCTCTTTTATGGTACTATTTACCATAAGTTGCTCACACGTATTTTCACAACTGCAGCCCGCCGCAGCCATACCAGCCAACGATTTTCTGAATAGCATCGGTGTCAATACGGCCATTAATTCAAGAGGAGAAAAATTACCGATCACAATAGAAAGCTGTAAATACCTTGGCGTCCGCTGGATTCGAGCTGGCGTTCCGGACAAAGACGAAGCGCTTAATTATTGGGTAGGAAATAACATTGATACCTACAAAAAACTTCGTGATGAATTAGGAGTGCGGTTTTCAATCATTCTACCCTCAGAAGGAGATCCTTTCACTTCAGAAGGAATTCGTTACGAAGCTGGTATTCCCCGGCTCATAAATGGAGCAAAGGAACTAATTGATGCCCTGTCCCCCGATGCCATTATTGCTTTCGAAGGCTGTAATGAACCCAATAACTGGGGGATTACTTATCAGGGAGAAACAGGAGGAGGCCGTAATGGAACGCAGCACAATTGGGCTGTGCTAGCCAGGTACCACAAAGATTTTTATGCTGCGGTAAAAGCCGATCCGGTACTCGGAGTAAACGGATACAACTATCCCGTCTGGAGCTTTACCGACACCGGTGCCTGTCCGAGCCAATGGAATGTAGGGGTACAATACCTGACAGTACCCATGTATGAAGCAAAAGTACAACAGGAATTTCTGGGAGCTACCTTTGCGGATATAGCCTGTATCCATAATTATTTTATCCATCCCTCATGGGGGCCTCATAATAATAACCAGACCTGGGTAGCGGCAGATCCGTCTACGAAAATCAGTTTTAATTCTTTATACGGAAATTTCGGTCTTACATGGGCTGGAAAACATGCCGGATATGCTGACGAAGAATTAATAAATTTACCAAGAGTTACTACCGAAACAGGAACAACCATTACACAACCTACTCTTTGGAGTTGGGATGAGTGGAAGTGGACCGATACTCCGGATCCGGATTACCAAGATCCGACAAAAAGAGTTACAGAAGAAGATCAGGCATTACTTTATTTGACCTGTTATTTATCTCAATTCAAAAGAGGATTCAAATATACTTCCATGTATATTTTAAGAGACAGAAGCGATGAAGGAGGAAATCAAACATTTGGTTTTTATAGTGTCGGTGACTGGGTCGGTACCGAGGAAGCTGCCTATTCATCCCATCCGCGTTTGTCCGCCCATTATCTTCATAATATGACTACTATCCTTGCTGATAACCACTCCATTGAATCCCCCGTATCTATTTCCTACGGCATTGACCCTCGTCCGGAAACATTACATGATCTTCTTTTACAGAAAAATGACGGAACCATCATGTTAGTCGTTTGGGGTGAAAAATTCGAATACGGTGCCCAACCGGAGCAGGTGACTATTGAATTTGACAAAGCATATCAAACAATCAATATTTATAACCCTGCTCAATATGATGAAGGCGATACGGAAAAGGGTACCCGACCGATTTTAACGTTACATAATCAGTCTTCTGTTACTTTGGAAATGCTCAATCATCCCTATATTATCGAATTGATCACGGATGAGCAGGAAAACAGACATATGGTTACCGTAGAAAACGGAATTGCCGACCAGATACAGACAGAAGCCGGTAATGAAATAACCATAACCGCACATGTCCATCCGGAAGGAAATAACTTCTTAAAATGGGAAAGCGATGACGATATTTCATTTACCGATGTGGATAATGCAACTACCACATTTATCATGCCGGCAAAAAACGTTACCGTTAGAGCCACATACGAACCCAATACACATACTATAACAGTAATGGACGGAAGAGCAGATCTGGACGAAGCTCAAGTCGGAACCATCGTTACCATAACTGCTAATGAAGCACCTGATGGAAAAGAATTCGTACGTTGGGTAAGCAATAATGCAGTATTAAGTGATGCCGCCAATCTGACTACCACATTTATTATGCCTCCTAAAGATGTGGTAGTAACAGCTACATATCGAAATGCATCTTCCCTTAAAAAAATAGAAGAGGATGTCTCTCTGGTAGCACAAAAAGGAAGATGTATCATTCATTCTGACCAGAAAAAAGTTGAATATTCAATATATAACCTATATGGGCAAACAATCCGGAAGGGTATCGCAACGGGAAAATATGAAATCCCTCTGCAGGCAGGCATTTATATTGTAAAGGTAAATAACATTACAACCAAATTAGTTATTGAATAAAAAAATTAAAGGATAGAAGATAACCGGACATTTTACGGTTAGATGAAAAAGAAGGGAGGGTTAATTCTGCAAATGCTAAAGAACAAAGTTAACCCTCCTTAATGATAAAGATTTATCCGAATCGATCACATTCAACAAGGCTACCAATATTTTTGAAACTAGACACTCCGAAAAATTCTGCCTATTCTATCAGAGCTTGACAATTTTGTCTTATCCCTCTATTTATCTTTAGTGACATGCAAAAGATAAAATACCCGGGGCTTTTGCTGAGGCTGACCCAAAAGTCTCTTATGCGTCTTTGGGAATCGGATATTTCAAATCAATTTAAGATAGATACCCGAATAAATCCGGGTTAAAATTACTTTTTGCTCAGACTCAGTGGAGTTGAAAAAAGTAGCAAAACCCTTGGAAAAATATACCGGAAAAAACTTGACTTTTCCTCAAAAAAGCAGTATCTTTATATCCCGGGGACAGACTATAAGATAAATAGAGCCAGGGGTAATAAAAAACCCCGGTGCCCTTTATCAGCCTCTCCGGGATGTTCTCACCCTACTTCCGCACGGAAAGATTTCATACCCATTCGGGATTTCATCGTTCCACATACGTCAGACGAACGTTCCACATATGTCAGACGATCGCCCCACATATGTGGAACGCTCGCCCCACATATATGGGACGATAACATTATGCTTTCATTTGTACGACATTGGCCTTTCATTTGGATGACATTATGCTTTCATTTACATGACTTCGAATTTCCTGTTTCCTGTTTTAAACAGAGTTGTAATTTATTACAAAAAAAAGGGGATTATCCGGATTATTCCCGGCACCCTACCGGGACTGACCCAACAGCCTCTTATTTTTTTTTGAGAATAGGATATTTCAAATCAATCTCAGATAGGTATCCGAATAAATCAGGGTCAAACTTACTTTTTGGTCATTCCCTCATGAATCTTTGACCCCATCCGGGGTCATGGCTCAAGTTGAGAACATTGGGCAATGTGTCAATGTATGAATGTGATAATAAATATGCTACCCGTTGTACGGCTATCTCACCTACAAGCCACGGAGTGGCGCCATATTATGAGCCGTGCTGCCTCAACCCGCGGCGCTCTTTGAAAAATGAAATAAAAACATACCCAATTCTTCACATTATGATAACAACTGTTTCCAACTTTTGCAGTTTGTAAGAAAAGGAGAATAGGCTCCTTAGGATTTATTCATCTATTATAACTTTTTTATGAAAAAGACGGTACAGTTTTATGTTAAGTATTATTTATTCACATGTGTTTTTATTAACCTCAGCTTATTTCTCAATTTTCTTCAGGCAACTGAAAACTACTGGATAAAGGAAGATTTTTCAGATCCGAAATGGTTAAGTGAATTAGCAGATAAGTATTCGATAAATGAAGAGATCGAAACAGCAATGTTTCCGGGTAATATTCTTTTGAAGACTTTCCGTACCGATGCAGAAATAACAGAAGCCAGTTCTTCGTGCCCTGGTGTTTGTTTACGTAGCAAAGACGAAGCAGGATATGTGGAATTTACTGTCCCCAATGCAGGAACAGTTACCTTCCATATAAAAGCAAAAAGTTCAGCTGCAAATCGTACGGCCATTATTAGCCGTGATGGACAGGATATCGGAATGCTGGACGGATTGGATAAAGACCATTGTAAAACATTTTCCGAAATACTGGATACGGACCAGTCCGTTACCTATCGCATTCGTTCTTTGTCGGAAGGTCCCATTATGATTTCGGAGCTAACCGTAACCGAATTTACGAGTGAAGCAGAAACCAATTATTGGATAAAAGAAAATTTTTCCAATTCCAAATGGGTGAATGGATTGGATGGAAAATATTCTCTGGACGAAGAAATTAAAACGGAAATGTTTCCGGATAATATTCCTCTGACTACCTTTCGTACCGATGCAGAAGTAACAGAAGCCAGTTCTTCGTGCCCTGGTGTTTGTTTACGTAGCAAAGACGAAGCAGGATATGTGGAATTTACTGTCCCCAATGCAGGAACAGTTACCTTCCATATAAAAGCAAAAAGTTCAGCTGCAAATCGTACGGCCATTATTAGCCGTGATGGACAGGATATCGGAATGCTGGACGGATTGGATAAAGACCATTGTAAAACATTTTCCGAAATTCTGGATACGGAGGAGCCTGTCACGTACCGCATTCGTTCCTTGTCAGAAGGTCCCATTATGATTTCAGAATTAATAGTAAGTAAATTCAAAGAAACGGGCGAAATCCCTCAAAAGCCGGTTATTACTATTTCTTCTTCCTCTACTGCTTATCTTAACGGCTATTTTTTAAGTGGAGTAATGAATGATAAAGTAGACCCGGCAGCTACCTTAGGAATAGATTTCGATATTACAGGAGAAGATATTGGTTCAATGATCATAAAAACAGAAAGCAGTAACCAGGAGGTAGTTTCTAACGAGAATTTAATCTTCGAAAGAACTCAACGTGGAGGAACCCTCAGAATTATTCCGACAAGTGTCGGTTATACAACCATTACCATTACGCTATCCCAAAATAACCAAACCGGCAGCATGGAATTATATTTTGCTGCTTCTGCCGCTTCATCCGACCCGGATAATACCATCTGGCATACCGGTATGTCAGATGCTTCTACGGCAATAGAAATTGATAGGGAGTATATGTTTGTAGGAGACGATGAAACCAATGATATCCGTCTTGTAAACCGTAATCAATCGGGCTTACCCATTGCATTATTTAATTTTCAGGACCAGTTCAATGCCAGTGAGGAAGCGGACATTGAAGCGTCTGTCCGAGGAATCCTTTATCCCAACCGTATTTATTGGGCAGGATCCCTCGGGAATTCAAAATCCGGAAACGCAAAGCCTTACCGGAATAGGATTTTTGCAACGGACATAATGGGAACAGGGGCATCTTCTACTCTTTCTTATGCCAACCATTATGAAAACCTGCGTGAAAAAATCATTGAATGGGGAGACAGTCGGGGATGGGATTTTTCTTCATCCGCAAGCGTGGAAAACAAAATGGTTCCCAAACAAATTGATGGATTTAACCTGGAAGGATTGGAAATAGCACCTGATCAGAAAACGGCATTGTTCGGATTCCGTGCACCGTTATTACCGGAAGAAGGACAACCTTTACTGAATCAGAACCGGAAACTGGCACTTATTGTTCCCATTGAAAATTTTGAAAAAGCAATGAATGATGGAGAAATGGATGCAGCTACTTTCGGAGAACCGATCTTAATGGATCTGGGAGGAAGAAGTATCAGAAGCCTGGAACGCCTTAGCAACGGGAAATATATTATTGTTGCAGGAATGTATGATGGCGTATTGAACCCGGCTCTCTTTCTCTGGAATGGAGAAAAAGACGATAAGCCCGAACATCTGGAATGTGAGTTATTAACAAAGAAAGAAACTAATCCGGAAGGTGTGCTGGAAATAGAAGTGAATGAAAATGAAATTGTCCTGCAATTGATCAGTGATAACGGATCCTATGATTTTTATAATGACGGAAAAGAGGCAAAAGCCCTTGTAAGCGGATATAAGAAATTCAGGTCTGATATTGTTTATATTCCTGTGAATAATAGGGGTATTCCGACGCATACGGATACTGAGATGCCAGCGAATTTATTTACTGTTTCTCCAAGGGTGAATAACGGGACATTTAGTGTGAAGGGTAAAAAAGCTAACGCCGGAGATAGGATCGATATATATACTATTGCGGGTCAGAAACTGGCTACCTATATCTTCTCTGTTGATTCCGGGCAGTACGAAATTCCATTTTCAATTGCACAAAAGGGAATGTGCTTTGTTAAACTGAATAATGGACGTGCGGAAAAGATAATTATAAAATAGAGCCATATTTCCTCATATAGTAACTCCGGTAATGAATTTTTGTTACCGGAGTTACTATATGATTTTAAGTTCTCCATCATCAGAAGCAGATTCGGAGAATTTTCCTATTCTTCTCTTCCTATCTTTCTGTTTTTACCAGGACAACTATTTATTTTTTGTATAATTTATTGCTGGTTTTCCTATATTTTTCTTTTTTTGATTCTGTTTCTTAAGAATGTGTAGTCGGGCCATATACTACCAGTTTTCCATCCGGCCTGATTTCCATCCGGTCAATGAAAACCAGCCGCACACTTCCTGTTTCCTCTGTCCTTCCGTGATAAACGCAATACATCTGTCCGTCAGGTAGTTCCAGTACCATATTATGTCCCGTACCGGTTACGATTCCTCCATCCAGGGAATTTTTCTGCAGGACCGGATTGTCTTCCGATTTGGTAAATGGGCCGAGGGGTGAATCGGAAGTGGCATATCCTACGGCATAGTATTGTCCCCCGAAAAAATTAGCAGAATACATCATATAATAGATGTCGTTTTTCTTAAATATAAAAGAACCTGCTGTTGACCGGCAATTTATTTCTACGGCAGTTACCGAACGGCTTTCCCATTCTGCCTGCTTGTCATCCCTTGATACGGGAGGACGTACCAGCACTACCGGTTCTCCGATTATCCCTGAAAAATCAGGTTTCATCTCCACTCCATAAATCCAGCCCTCTTCGATTTCATCATACCACTTCTTTCTACGGACCCATTCGGAAATTTCACTTTCTACCGGATGCTTATGGCAGCATCGGGAATAATAGAGATATACTTTCTCATTTTCATCATCAAAGTATACATTTGCATCAATAACCGAATACCCGGGGTCAAAAACAGGTCTTGCATACATTTCTTTAAAAGGTCCGGTTGGCTTATTACTTACAGCTACACCAATCCTGAAATTTTCCGCTTCCTGATTCGGATTTTCTTTCCAGGTAGCACTGAAAAAAAGATAATATGTTCCGTTTCGTTCATATACTTCGGGTGCCACAAAACGGTCTGTTGCCCATGATTCAGGAGTGGCTCCTTCATATACCATTCCTTCATCCACCCAGTCTGTCAGGTCGTCTGAGGAATAGGCTCTGAATCCCTGCTCGCCTGATGTTCCGTACATATAGAATTTTCCATCGGAAGCATGCAGGATAAAAGGGTCACCAAAAGCAACATCCAATGGATTCGTATGCCTGTCATTTATTATTAAGTCTTCAAGTTTTTTATTACTACCGCATGAAAAAAAAGTGCATGAAAAAATAACCAGTAAAAAGCAAAAAGTAAAAAATGAGTGTGTATCATCGGTTCTCCCCTGAAACCTTTTGCATATGAGCGAGTAGGTTTTATTTGTAATATACATCCCTGTTTATATTAAAATTACTTTATATACCATTTCCAAAGAACGTGCCGCGGAAAAAAATACCCTCTTCTTTAATTTTTTAAGAAATATTTTTCAAAAGCTAATGAGGGATTTTATTGGTTATTATTTCCGACCAACAGTCCTTGTTTTACTTAATCATATCTGACAGCAATCTTCCTGTTTATAAGAGAATGCGAGACTATCCCGTGAACTTTATTTCGGAATAATTCTCCGTAATCGGAAAACATATTTGCCGGACGGTCTTCCGGGACAGCTATAAAATAATGGAAGACATATTTTTTATCCTTGTGATTTATATCAGGTTTTCCTGTTCTGACACCCTGTTTAAAGACCGGACAGGTTTGTGATATAAAAGTTGTTCCGGTAATCGGCTGATTTCCCTGATTCCGGTAAGTGGAGCTGAAATCGTTTTCAGCCGGACATTTAAATAGAGTAAAAAGAGAAATACATATAAATAATAAATGTATTTTTTTCATGGTTATTAGTTACTTAATAAAAGAAAATCACACGTCCGGTATTTTCTTTTTCCGGAACATCATTTTTACAAAAAACAAAAGGATTGTACAACGAGCACAAAGATAAGGAAAAATAATTTTCCATAACCTCCTTACCTATGTCATGTTCTTCTCAATTCTATCTTCGGACATACCTATATCCTCGTTATATAAAGAAGTACTTAATTTCGTATAACCGATTGTTTGACACGGGTCTTACCAGGAAGTCCCGAATGAGGATGGTATGTTTCCGTGCAGCAGTAGGAAAAAATTCCCTGAAAGGACTGAGGAAAGATTCCGGGAATTGTATAGGATACAAGATGAACATGGAGGAATATCTTTGATAGATTCAGGTTGCTTTCGGAAAATCGTTACGGCTTTTTTCCGGTTTCCTTACTCCTTTTCTTCAGGAAATAACCGGATGGCTATCAAAAAACCTTACCCCTTTTAGCTACGCTGATCTCACAGTTCGTAAAAATCATTGGAGATAAAAGGGGAGAGGGAATAAGCCGGATTATACCTGTGTATCTTGTTTTTCTCTTTTACTTTTTCCCCTCAAAAAGCTTTATTCTTTCAGGAGTGAACATTTCCCAAAGAGAAGCCACTGTCCATCCCGGAGCAAAAACATCGTTGTAAAATCCTTTGCCGTTTTTGCCGTAGTCCCAGTTCGTATGTTGTACCACTTCCGGATAATAACCTGTTTTTGCTATGTCACATAAGTGTCCTTCATAAGGCAATAGTTGGGTCATAGATGTTCGGATTACCTCTGAAAATCCGGAGAAGCGGGGCTCGTTATATTTTTCAGCCAGCCAGTCAAGAATGGTTGCAAAGTCAAATATATATACATCAATATGATTATTTTCTACGGATACATTTCCCCACCCACGGGTTTTCAGTCCTACTTCTCCCAGCATTTGTCCCGGAGCAAAAGGAACATCCCACATATAATACCAGGATAAGCAAAAATAAGCAGATTGCTTTGCCAGGTTACTGTAATGTTCTTTTTCTTTGTTGCCGGTAGTAAATAAAGACAGATGATATAACGCAGTTGTTGCATAGAAAGAAGCCTCTTTGTCTTCACAGTTTGCATCCAGGGTAGAAGAAAAATAATCTGCTTTGGAAATAATTTCCTTTTCCAGATAGACCGCAGTCTTTTTGGCTGCCTTCAGATAACGGTTATCATTGAAATACCGGGAGGCAAGAACCAGCATGGGAGTAGCGGAGGGAGTACTGCCTGCGCTATTGTTGACCACACTCAGGTCATCCCTGAATTTACGCGGAAAGCTTCCGTCTTCTTTTTGTAATTTTAAAATTTCTTCCAGCATGCTCTTCACTTTTGCTTCCCACTCCGGATGTTTCCGGCCTTGCTTTTTCTCGTATTGTAAATAATATAACACTGCATATAATCCTTCAGACTGCCGACGGATACTAAGGTTTCTTTCTTCATCGCCCTTGTCAAAATCCACTACTTCCCGGAAAAATCCGGAAGAAGTAAAGCCGTTTTGCAGATAGCTGTCAAAAACCAGCCGGCTTTTTTCTATCAGTTCCGGACGGTTTTCTTGTGTCCCGTATTCCATTGCATTAAATGCATTCAGAAGAGCACGACCTATAAATCCTACCTCTGCAATGCCTGTGCTTTTACAATCATCTGTCCGCATGTGCACAGCAGACATATATTTAAGAGAATGGGTATCTACAAAGCTTTCTGTGAAGAAATTACTCAGTACACGTTTCATTATTTCCGGGGTGTAAGGAGTAGATACTACCTGTGGTTTATAAAGGTCGTAAGAATAAACCCACACCTGCTTTACAAAATCAGAAAAATCCTTTCCGTTATTTTCCGTTATTTCCCAGGTAAGCTGTATGCTTTCTCCTTTTTTCAGAGATTGAAATGCCTTTACTTCAGGAGCCAGCGTAAGTTTGCGAATATATGTTTCAGGCGTTTCATGATAAGGAAAACCGAAAGACAAAGTCGCTGTATTATTTTTATTTTTAAAGCCGGTATATCCTATGGAAGTAGTCCCGGAAACGATTACCTCTCCTTCTTTATGCGTGGTAAGAGCATCGTACTTAAAATTGTCGATCCGGGTTACAGTCATATAATCTCCTGTTTTTTCATTGAAAATACCGGTAAGGGGAACACTTAACCGGTCTTCCCTTACTGTCCAGCTATCTGAAGTATGGAAAGAGGGTGCTTCTTTCGGGGAACGTAAATTCCTTCGGTACCAGAAGCCGGGCATATAGAACTGGCAATCATGATGAGGAAAACCTGTCCGGATTTCCTGTGCATAGTTGAAGTAAATATCTTCCAGTGCCGTAATGGTTGTGGTGACCTGTATTTTTCCATTGTTTTCCGTAACTTCTCGGGAGATATGTACAGGAATATTTTCCGTGCTTACCAGGCTATGTCCATTTTCTCCGGTTGGTTCCGCTGTTAACGGATAGATGATTGCCGGATTACCCGGTACTTTTAAAGAAATAGAGGCTGAGCTGTTCTTCGGATAAGAAAATAATGCCGCACTCACAGCGAAAGGCATCCATAAACTCAGCAATAGAAACGCATTTAGTTTCATATTCATCTGTTATTTTTATAAAAAAGTACTTAAATAGGAAGCGAAAGGTACATTGTTTTTACCTAATTTTTTACTTTTCTATTTATTTTTTTTGTTGACAGGATGTAAGCCAATGTGATAATATACCAATGAGATAATGTGGGAATATAGTAGTACTGTGTAGATGGCCATCTCACCGAAAATCCACAGAGTGGAGCCAGTCACTAGCCGTGCTGCCTCAGCACACGGTGCTTCTTGAAAGATCAGCCTTTGTGAAAAGCAATTCTTTCCGTACCATTCTCTACATAGATGATACCGCAGGGAGTATAACCGTTTTTTATTAAGATATGCTGCATCACTTTATTATCCCGGTGGGTGTCTACCCGAATATTATTACATTGGCCAGTACACCATTGCAGACAAAAATCCGCAATTCCTTTATATTTTCCATTGGATGCCATGCGGTGGATTACTTTGTAGGGTTTATCATTCAGCCATTGGCCATTGTATATCGTAGCATACGTTTTATCCGGACCTTCCCGGAAACAAAATACTCCAGCCAATTCATTTTCCGGAGCGATACACACATATAAATGCCCTTTTTCTATATCGGTTGTAATTAATTCCTCGGACGGATAACCGTTTACCCATTGGGAGGAATTCCCGGTTTCTTTCATAAATGTACGGGCATGAGAATATATCCCCATGACTTTTTTTATATCACTTTTCTGTGCTTTTCTTATTTCCATCATTCCGAGACAACAAACAAAGATATATTCAAAATAAACGAATAATCTTTAACAGCACAGAAAATAAATTCTGTGCTGTCTCTTTCTTAATAACACTCAAAAACCAGAAAAGACAGATCATATATCTGCCTTTTCTGGTTTTTCCTTTTATTTCTTAGTCGCATTTTTTTGCTCCGTCACCGATCTCTGCAATGTAGAAATCAGCCTCCAGCCCTGTTTTTTCTTTATAAGCCGAACCTACTTTTTCTTTGAAGGTATCAATTGCTTCCTCTTTTACCAGAGATACGGTACATCCGCCAAAACCGCCACCGGTCATGCGGGACCCTATGACACCTTCTATTTTCCAGGCCTTTTCTGCCAGTGTATCCAGGTATTTACCGGTTACTTCATAGTCGTCACGAAGAGAAATGTGGGATGCATTCATTAGTTTACCGAATTCTTCCAGATTACCTGCCTGAAGCTCTTTTACTGCATCTACCGTACGTTGTACTTCTCCCACGACGTGACGTGCGCGTTTCAGAGCAACCGGGTCAGTAATAACAGATTGGATTTCATCAAATTCTGCCTGAGTAAGTTCTGCCAGGTTTTTTAATTCCGGACGAACGCTTCTTAATTGTTCTACGGCAAGCTGACATTCTCTGACACGGTCATTGTATTCATCACCCAGTTTATGCGGACTATGGGTATTGGAGATAACCACTTTTACCCCTTCCAGTTTTACAGGTACCAGATCAAATTCCAACGTGTCACAATTCAGGAAGATCGCATGATCTTTCTTACCATGTGCAGATGCAAACTGGTCCATGATTCCGCAATTTACGAAAGCAAATTCATGTTCGGCTTTCTGTCCGATTTTAGCTAGTTCAGTTCGGTCATATCCTGTTCCCAGTTGATCATTCAGCGCATATGCAGTTACCACTTCAAGAGCTGCAGAAGAAGAAAGACCGGCTCCAAGAGGTACATTTCCCCAGATAAGAATATCATATCCTTCAGTGATTTTTACTCCTCTTTTAAGAAACTGAGCAAAAACACCTAATGGATAATTAGCCCATGTACCTTTTGCCAACGGAGTTCCCAAATCTGTTAATGGAACTGTGATTATTTCTGTTTCATTGATAGAACGGAAATTTATTTCCTGTTTCCCGTTTTTACGCAATAACAGGCAGGTTCCGAAACTTAGTGCACAGGGAAATACATATCCCCCGTTGTAATCCGTATGTTCTCCGATCAGGTTCACACGTCCCGGAGAAAAATACACAGCTTCCGCTTCATTTCCGTACACTTCTTTAAAAGAAGCTTTTAATTCATTTACTGTCATGATATAAGTTAATTATAAAGTTATATTAAGATGTTTTTATTTTATATGGGTATACTTCCTCTGCTTTTACCGGCAATAGCATCTCCGGTTCGACTATGGAGATTCCGATCAGGAACTTATCGGTTTTTCTTTTTCTTTCGTAATATTTCCGGAAATAAGGTATTTCCCAGTAGAAATCAGGAGTTATGAGCCATGTCTCCTTTCCATGCCGGGTAGAAAGAATGTCATTCATCGGCTGGGGTAGTATATGTTTCAAGGTATATCGTTTCGGAACTTTGTTATTTCTGTGAAATGTGTTGCGGTTTTCATAGAGTTCCTTCTTTTCCGGGTAATAGCAATAGAAACCATTAAGATTACAAGTGAAACCGATCGGTTTTGCCATGACATATATCGATATAGGAAAATAATTAGAAATGAATGTACTCATAGGTATTAATAGTTATGGACTACCGGAAAAAGATTCCCGCATAAAAAGAAAGATAAAAGTACATATTTATTTTCAGAAGGTAAAAAGTAAAAAGTAAAAAATTAACATTTTAATTTTTCTTTCTTAAAATCAGAAATATTTTTCAATGATCCTTCATATATTTTTTCTATCTTTCATGGATATTTTTTTATCTCTTCATTTATAAGAAGAAAACAACTTAATTCCACAGTGAAGGGATAATGGAAGAAATACAAAACTCCTGTGGAATGCCGTAATTTCCGCAATAAAACATAAAACGTTGAATATGTTTTATGAGAGCTCCTTAAATATCTAATTTATAATAGTATATTGCTTGTTACTTCAAAAAGCTTTTCATAGAATGATAACTTTTCCTTTTTTGTCAACATTTTTCCTTTTTATTTCCATTGTATTTTCCTTTTTTTAAATGATCGATAAGGTTATTTTATTACATCAAAAAGGAATCAGTAACCGGATAAAGATCGTATTTATTTCTCTGAACAAAAAGAAAAGTTTATAGTCATCCGGATTTTAACAACACAAACATTCGCCTCCATGAATCTCTTTTCCGGAAAGTTGCAATTTGATCTATTATTATTTACTACGAATCATTGGTGAAACTTGTACAGGATCTTTTTATCCTATTTGCGAATGCTTTCCGTCTGTTTATTTCTATGGTTTCTTCACTTCTTGTAGAAAGGAAGTAAAATGTCGGAACAATTAAGGAAAGATATTTGTTATCAGCAGAAAGAAAGGAAGCTTTTAGAGCCGGAACATTTCGTATAATGAAATAGATCTGTATGATTCTAATTAGTATTAAAAAGGATCTTTCTATTTATATAAATATTTAAATTAAAGCTATAAAGAAATGAACTTCAGAAGGGGCATAGGAATATTTGCAATATTCAGTCTGGTTTGTATACAACTTGTTTCACCTCAGGAAAGTGAGGCCGGATTAGATCTTAGTTTTATAGCCGGAGTGAATATTGGTGCGACCACTCCTGTCCCTATTCCGGGAGATTTGAAAATCACAAAGTATAATCCGAAGTTTAATCCGAAACTCGGAGCAAACCTCGCTTATTTTTTTAATGAGAACTGGGGAATCGGAACCGGATTAACAGTAGACTGGAAAGGAATGAATGTCCATACAAAAGTGACAGATGTACATTTAAGTATTGATGTTCCGAATCTGGACACTTTGACCGGATATGTGACCGGAAGGAATACCACTCAGGTAAATACCTTTTATCTTACTCAGCCGATATACGGCATATACAGGTTCAACCCTAAATGGCGGGTAAAAACCGGGATTTATATAGCAGAAGCCTTATCTACTAAATTCAAGGGAGACGTAAAAAATGTCGATATTATTGTAGAAACACCTGTCTCACAAGAAAGAGAAGTTCCGTATGCGACATTGGATTACAGCGATGATGTACATACCTTTGATCTGGGATTATTAGTTGGGGGAGAATTCCGGATGAATAACCATGTTGGTTTTTACGCGGACTTTACCTGGGGCTTTATTCCTTATTTTTCCGGCAAAGTGCCTATTCATTTTACGATGCGTAATATTTATCCTTCTATTGGAATTACTTATAGAATAAACTGATCTATATTTATATTAGTAAATTAAACTCCATTATATTTTTCGGGTGAACAGAAAACTTTTCTTGATACGGAGGATACTTTTTTATCGGAAATATGGAATGGAATCTTCGTGCAGGAATTGCTTTCTATAAAAAGCAACTCAATGCCGGTTTCCCTGACCCCGCAAAAAGCTATCCTGCAGATACAGGGAATGAAAATACAGAAGCTAACAGCATGACAATAAAAAATAATGCATGCCAGTTCCTGTGGAAAATTACCGGGATTATCTATACTAAGTCCGTATATTTATTTTTTGAATATAAACCGGCAAATGGTAAAAGTAATGAAAGGATAATTCTTTTTTACAAATAATTTTAAAAGTTTTCCGGAAGAATATATCCGGGAGCTATTTTGGTAATAATAAAAAAGGATTCATGGGGAATTCTTTTTTATCCTCTGGCTTTTCAGAAAAACCTTCCGTTTTTATACCCTTTTTATCTTTCCGGAAAATATGAAACCGGAACTATTCTCTTTTTCTTTTTACTTTTTCGGAAAACCTGTGTCAGGTTCTTTCTTATAAATTCTTTTCCGGAAAGAAATAGAAAAAACTTTCTTTTCACTTAAATCTTATTTACCAAAATTCAATAAGTGAAATCCAATAATAATTTGTTTATCAATAATATACCTATATTATAGTTTACCAAGAGCTTACTTTAAAACCCCATGGAAGGTCGGGAATGCTACATTTGTCTTATTCTTTGATTAGAACGACGTACCTTAAGTTTAAAAATGAAAAATGCCTTAGTTATGTATTCAACTTCATCTGTTTTACAATCCATTCTTTTATTAAAACAAAATAATAAAGAGGCTTTTCATAAAAACTTTTATTGCAAAATGAGAAACCATTCTGTCCGGCTTTCATTGATAGCAGGTCAGAATCGATAATTTATTTACATATACTTTATTTATTAATTAATTAAACTGTTTACTTATGAAAAAATGTTTGACTTATTTTGGTGCGATAGCAGTAGTCGGAGCTATTCTTTGCTCCTGTTTACATCTTCGGAAAGTGTATATACCGGAAGAAGTTGGAATCAATAGTGAATTTGAAGTTCGACTGGTGGTAGATATGAGAAATCCTTATAATGAGGCGGTATTTGAAGATCACGACTGTAAAGGATATGTCGGTATCCATTTGCCTGAAGGTTGGGAAGTGGATCTGGAAAGTGCCAGGTATCAATTTGTAGGACTTGATAAAGCTGATGATAGTGAAGGTACGTTGGAGTTCGATGAAATCTACACACAGGCATGTTATGATTATGGTGAAGACTTTTCAAAATACCGGGACCCTGAAACCGGAGAAGTTATCGTAGATAAATATACATGGACAGGATTGATGACTGAAAAAGGAACTAATAAACTGTTGAGTTCCATTCTGATGGACAGTGTCATTGTAACATTCAAAGTTAAAACCAATGATGCTTATCTGGGAAAAACGCTTCCTGTATATGTGGTAATTAACGAAAATGGAACAGATGATGGCGTAAAACCGGAAGACATTATGTTTAATAAACAATCTGCTGCGTTCGAATGTCCTTCTTCGGAAGACGGTGATCCTAATAGTACCGAATTTAGCGAGGAAATTGTATACGTGAAAGTAGTAGAAAAAACAAATAGTCTGGAAAAAGTAACAGATAAACAAAAAGCATTTACTGCTCTTCCGTTACCGACAGGTCAATTATTAATTACCCTTGCCGATTATGCTTCCATCGGAGCAAATGCATATGTATTCGATATTCAGGGTAAAGCGGTTGCTTCTCAGGTATTGAACCAACCGGTAAATACACTGGATGTAAATCTGAGTAAAGGAATTTATTATGTAGCTGTAGAAAAAGACGGTGTCCGTTCTTCTGAGGCTGTAGTTGTGAAATAAAATTTATGCTGGCTTTCTCCGGAATGACTGCCGGAGAAAGCTTTTTATTACTATTTTACTTGAATCTCTATACATGAAAAAACGGTTTACACTTCTCTTACTACTCGCTTTTAGCTATAATTTGTTCCATCTGTCTGCGGCTGATTATTCATTGAACAGTACAACTCCGGGTATAAACTGGAAACTTATGGCTCAGGATCAACTTGCTGATTCAGGGCAGGAAATCTCCCGACCGGATTTTAAAGAAGAAGGATGGACAGACGGGTACGTCCCGGGTACGGTTTTTACTTCTTTTGTCCGTACCGGTGCGGAAGAGGATCCGAATTTCGGAAACAACATTGACCACGTAGATGAAACAAAATATAACAAACCTTATTGGTACAGACTCACTTTCTCCATCCCTGATGAATATAAGAATAAAAGAGTATGGCTGAATTTTAAAGGTACAAACCGCTATGCTACTCATTATATCAATGGCAATGAGCTGGGAAAGACAGGGGGACACATGAAACGAACCAAATATGACATTACTACTTATCTCAATCAGGCCGGAGAAAATGCAATTGCCGTTTTGATTGATGTGCCTAAACAACGTTTAACCCGGGAAGGAAACGGAATCTTCGATATTTTCTTCAATACGGAAAGCCCTACCTATATTCCCAGTGCTTCCTGGGACTGGATGCCTTACGTGCCCGGACTCAATACCGGTATAACGTCAGATGTGTTCTTATCCTTTTCAGACGATATTACTTTTATCGACCCCTGGATACGTACCCACCTGCCGGATAACAATAATGCACAATTAAGCATCTCTTCCGAACTGCAAAATAGCTCGGATACAGAAAAACTGGTAACCGTTGAAGGAACAATAAACCCCGGAAATATCCGCTTTTCAACACAGGTTACCTTATCCGGAAAAGAAACAAAAGAAATAACCATTGATCATACTACTTTTTCCCAGTTAAATATTTCAAATCCGAATCTCTGGTGGCCCAACGGGTATGGTGATCCGAACCTGTATACCTGTGACTTAACCTGTAGTGTAGAGAATGTAGTTTCGGATACCCGTACCATATCTTTCGGGATCAGAAAATACGAATACAAAACGGAAAACAAAGCGCTTCAATTTTATGTAAACGGACAGAAAATCCTTTTGCGTGGCGGTAATTGGGGAATGTCGGAATACCTTCTTCGTTGCCGTGGAAAGGAATACGACACAAAAGTCCGTCTGCATCAGGATATGAACTTTAATATGATCCGCAGTTGGGCAGGTTCCATCACGGATGATGAATTCTATGATGCCTGCGATAAATACGGAATTATGGTCTGGGATGACTTCTGGTTGGTATTTTCTTTCATTACCCAGAATCCCCGGGATATAAATGAATTTATGGACAACGCGATCGATAAAATCAAGCGGTTACGCAACCATCCCTCTATTGCGGTTTGGTGCGGAGCCAATGAACTTACGCCCACGGAAGAAATAAATACCCCTTTGCGGAATGCCGTCGCCACCTATGATGGAAATGACCGTCGTTATCAGCCTTGTTCCAATGCCGACGAAGAATTCGGACTATCCGGCAGTGGCTTCTGGACCAATATGAAACCCAAAGAATACTTTCAGGGGGGACCGGCAAATTTTTCCGAGGGGATTATATTCGGAAAAAATAAAGGATACAGCCTTCGCACGGAGATAGGAATGGCTACTTTCACCACTTTTGAAAGTTTTAAGGAATTTATGCCCGAAGAAAACTGGTGGCCCAGGAATGAAATGTGGAATATGCACTATTTCGGTCCTAATGCCGCCGCTGCCGGTGCGGATAATTATGAAAAGACAATTAGCGATTTTTATGGAGAACCTTCCGGAATCGAAGAATTCTGTGAAAAGGCCCAATTGCTGAATATCGAGACCATGAAAGCCATGTTTGAAGCATGGAATGACAATATATGGAATGATGCCTCCGGAATCCTGATCTGGATGAGTCAATCCGCCTATCCGTCCTTTGTATGGCAGACCTATGATTATTACCATGATGCCACAGGATCCTACTGGGGAGCAAAAAAAGCATGTGAACCGGTACATATCCAATGGAACAGTTCCAGCAATGAAATAAAAGTGATAAACACAACATTAAACGATCTGAAAGACTTAACGGCAACCTTACAGGTATATAATCTGGATGGTACGGAAATAACACTCGCCAGTCGTTCCGCCACGATAGATGCGGATGCAAATACAGCCACCGGATGTTTCAGTCTTTCTACCGTTGCTCTGAACTCAGCGGACAGTGATGTCGTTCTTCTGAGGTTGCAGTTGCGGGATGCGGCAGGTAAATTGCTTTCGGAAAATCATTACTGGAGAGGTCGGAGAACAGTTAGCGAATACGACTATTCAGCGCTTAACACCTTACCGGAAGCACAATTGGAAACATCTTCCGTCACATACCTCAGCAACGGAAAATATATTGTAAAAGCAACCATCACAAATAAAGAATCTTCGGAAGGCATTGCTTTCGCATTACGCCTCCGCTTGATAAATAAAAGAACAGGAGAACGAATCCTTCCTGTTATCATGGATGATAATTACCTCATGTTGCTGCCGGGAGAGACACGTACTATTTGTATGGAGTTTGATGCTGAACTAGCGGGCGAAGATGAATTCGAATTGTTGACGAAGCAGTTCCTGAAAGCTGAATCTTCTTCCTCGATTATACTGGGTATTCCCGGTGACATAACTTCCGGAAACGAATATACCCTGAAAGTATATCCCAATCCGGTTACAGCTAAGGCATATCTCAGCTATCCGGGAGAAGATAAAGAATTTGAATTGTTTAATACACAAGGAATCAGGATAGCATCCGGTATCGGAAGAGAAATTGATATGTCTTCCCATTTGGCCGGTTTATATTATGTCCGCCTAATAGATGACGGTATCTATAAAAGTACGAAACTCATTAAAAAATAATAACGAACCATAAGGTAAGAAGTAAGTAGAATGACAAATTTTACCTTTTATTTAATACCTTTTACTTTAACAACATGTTTTTATCAATTATCTGGAATGTCGATCCGACCCTGTTCACTATCGGTGGATTAGATATCCGCTGGTACGGACTTTCCTGGATACTGGGACTATTAATCCCGGTAGGAATTGTCTATTGTACGTTCAAAGCGGAGAAGATTCCGGATAAACTTTTTGATTCTCTTTTTATATACTTTATCATCGGACTTATTGTAGGAGCACGTCTGGGACATTGCTTATTTTATGACCCGGAGTATTATTTTTCTCATCCTCTTGAAATTCTGAAAGTATGGAAAGGAGGATTGGCAAGTCATGGAAGCGTATTGGGAATCCTGACAGCTATGGCTCTCCATCGGTTAATTGTAGGTAAACCTTCTGTCCTTTGGATCATGGACCGTATTGCCGTTCCGGCAGGGTTTACGGCTGCCGTGATTCGGTTAGGCAACCTGATGAATTCCGAGATTTATGGTAAGCCCACCGATGTACCCTGGGGTTTTGAATTTGTAAGAGATACACAATGGTATCTTTCTGTTGCGAGCAGAGGAGGCGGAAGATTACCCTGCCATCCTACCCAGCTTTATGAAGCACTGGTCTATATAGTCGTGTTTGGTATTACCATGTGGCTGTACTGGAAAAAAGGAGCCGGTCAAAAGCAGGGATTATTAATGGGTGTAGTACTGGTAATCGTATTTGTTTCCCGGATTTTTATAGAATCCCTGAAAAATGTACAGGAGCCCTTCGAACTGGCAATGCGGAAAACCATCGGAATGGATATGGGACAGATACTGAGTATTCCTTTCGTTATTCTGGGAGGGTGGCTGATCTGGAATGCCCTGAGAAAAAAGCCGGAGCCCGCATTGGAGACTAATACGGATAATAAAAGTATAATAAATAAAATCGATACAATAAAAACAAGGACCCTTGAAAATAAAAAACAACAGGAAAAAGTTCCTGTTGCCGGAGAATAAAATACAGATGTCTTTGAAACCTTAATAGTATAAAAATAAAAAATGCACGTATGAAGAAACTGACTTTTTTAATTATGTTTTGTCTGCTGGTGTTACCATTCCGGGGACATAACTACGTGGTGAATGGTAATTTTGAATATGGGCTGAATGCCAATTGGGAGCACAGTGTTGAATTCCCGGGAAAGGCCGATTTCTCCCTGGATAAGAACAATTATGTCATGGAAGGGGAATGGGAACTCCGGGTAGATGTACAGTCTTCTGCTTCCTCAAATAAAGCGGTAAAATCCTCTGTGAATATTACAGTCGGAGACGAATCTATATATCTCCTGCGCTTCTGGGCACGAGGAAAAGAGCGGTCGAAAATGTATGTAGAAGTAGAAGGAAGCGATACGCCGGGAGTAACCTTTGAGATGCATACCGGAAAAACATTCTTCCATTTGCCTTTTAAAACAACTCAGAAAGAATTGACGATCAATTTCTACTTTCAGGATAATGGGCAGACATATTATCTGAACGGTGTGGATGTACTGGACCAGAATAATGACCAGAAGGTCGATGTACTTACCACGTATAAGTGGCATCACAACCGCACAGGATACGGATGGACGGCCGGCGATAACGACGTTTCCCTGAAACTGCCGGACGGGCGGACTATCTGGTTTTTCAATGATTCTTTTTATGGAACAAACGATGTAACCAACAATCCTTTATACGACACCGGCCAGTTTGTCAGAAATGCAGTAGTCGTGGAAGAAGCCGACGGAACCTTGATATCCCGTGAGATAGTAAATCAGGATGGTCAGTGGGTGTATTTCGTAATGCCCGAACCTATCTACGGAAGTGATGGCGGTCTGAAAAATTTCTTCTGGGTAGGAGATGCCATTATGGAAGACGGAAAAGTAAAAGTTTATCTGGTGGATGTAGCGGAAGTAAACGGTACAACAGAAGCTACCGGAAAATCATATTTGGGCATATTCTCTTATCCGGAACTGGAACTATTGGAGCTGGAAAAACAGGCCGATTTCTGCTATGGATATGAGACTTTCTTTGTCGACGACGAAGACGACCGGATTTATCTGTATCGCACAGATGAAAAGCTACCGGGTGAAAGTGGATGGGATAACCACACCATTGTGGCACGTACGGATCTTGGAAACCTCAATGGAAAAAACGGTTCTTGGGAATTCTGGAACGGAACGGACTGGACAACCGAACAGAGCCAGTCTACAAGGGTGAACGATATGCATGCCGATGCTTTTATAAAACTGGGACCGGGAAGTTATGCCCATGTTTCCATGCCCCCGTTAAGCAATCAGATACAGGTCTCTTTTGCACCGGAACCACAAGGACCCTGGACACAAAGACAAACCGTATATGAAATTCCTCAGGATTCAGCATACTGGTGGTATATGCCTAACTTCCACGGACAATTGGAAAATGGGAACTATTCTATTTCTTACTCTACAAATTCATTTTATGCTTTGTTTTTTGCATTTGAATCCTTTGTAGATAAATTCTGGTATCGCCAACGATACATTCAGGTAGACTTACTCGCATTGTCTCCTTATTCCAGAAAAGAAGATTGTGCCGGCGTAGAAGACGGTGAGGCGTATCTCGATGAATGTGGAAATTGTGTAGGCGGTACAACCGGCGAAGAACCCTGTGCAACCGGTACAGCCATATTATATTCCGAATGTAATTTTGCAGGAAGGGAAGCCGGATTACCGGTCGGAGACTATTTATCCAAAGACCTCACTGCACTCGGATTTGCAGCCAGTGATCTTTCTTCCGTTCTCATAAAAGAAGGATATGTGGTAGAATTATTTGAAGAAGATAACTTTACCGGAAACAAAATCCTGCTGACTTCCTCATCCGATTGCCTGGATGCTCAATCTTTCAATAACAAAGCTTCTTCCTTAATTGTAAGGCGCGAAGGAGTTACCGATCTTTCCGGTATATATGCGCTACAGAACAAACAAAGTGGCCTCTACATGAGCATTGAAGGAGAAAGCCTGGAAAATAAAGCATCGGTTGTTCAGGATACATACAAAGGAAGCGATACCCAGAAATTCGAATTTAATTATATCGGAAACGGGTATTATAAAATCACTAATGTAGGTAGCGGACATTCGTTACATGTTAGCGGATTCAGCAATGACCCGAAAGCACACATCGAACAATGGAACGGTACGGAAATAAGCCTGTCCGACCTGGGTGGAGAAATCACAGATGGAGGCAATACTACTGCTGCTAACAGAGCTAATCTGATCGATAATAATAAAGAAACATATTACGCAGCTACCGGTAAAAATATAAAAGTTCAGTACAAAGCCCCTGCTCCGTATGTTGTAAAACGTTATACCATTACTAATACGCAGAATGCCCAGCTACGTGATCCGGCAAGTGCTATTCTCTATGGTTCCAACGACGGTGAAAACTGGACTAAATTAGATGAACAGCCCAATTTCGTATTTTCATCCCGCTTGTAGGAAAAAGCGTTCGATATAAAAAATAATAATACAGCTTATGAACATTACCTTCTGGAAATGGAGCCTTACGGCGGAAGTACATTGAATGTAGGCGAATGGAGACTATACTCTGCCCTGGAAACAGATGCTGATTTCGACAGTCACTTATTTATCGTACAGGATGCCGGTGACGGATACTATCGACTTATCAACAAGCAAAGCGATCTGTTACTGGAAGTACTGGATGGTATTTACCATGCCGGAAGAAATGTATGGCAGATCACAGATATTAATCAGCCTGGTGGACTGTGGAAATTACAGGATCCGGAAGTCCTTTCGGTAAATCGTCCGGATGGAAATGACACATCCCGATTCACGGTGTATCCTAACCCTGCTGAATACGAAATTAATCTGAATATCTCTGAATCATGGAGCGGAAGTCAACTTACTATTTATAATGTAAGCGGAGTATCCGTATATTCCGGAACAGTAAGTGCGGCTACCGTAGATATAAGCAACCTTACACCGGGATATTACATTGTAAAAATTTCAAAAGATAACGAAGTGAAAATAGCTAATTTCATTAAGAAATAATTATTTTTCATTTCTTCTCTCAAAACATCCGGATTCTTAACCATTCAGTTAAAAGTCCGGATGTTTTAATAATTATAATTACCGCTGAAAGGCCCTCAACTCTCCCCTCGAAGAAGATACTATGTAAATAATCAAATTTGTTTTGCTAAA